>JBHLPA010000192.1:0-5361 GCA_048939935.1 Promethearchaeota archaeon
CGAAGCTCATAGAAGAGCTCGCGTATTAATATTTCCAGCACTCGACCAAGGAAGAGGAGTTGTGTGGACTGACTCTTTTGAAACCCCTACTATTGCACGCCTCCATCTTGTTGTTCTCAATGCTCTAGCTGGGGACAGTTCTAGCCCCAATGCAAAAGAATTGATACAAATGATTGAACCAAACCAAATCGTAATCACCCCTGATGAGAAATGGACAAAACTGATCAAGAAACTCTGGGGGGAGCGTGTTGGTGTCATCAAGCGAGCTTTACTCTCACACAAGTCTCTCGATCTTGAACATCTTAAGAGCCTTAGAGAACAGCTTCCATCCGGCTACACTCTTGAACGTATGGACCTTGAAACCATCAGACGACTAGACAAGAGGTCATCAATGCACATTTTGACATTCTTTGGAAGCTCCAAGGAGTTTTATGAGAGAGGACTTGCCTACTGCATTAAACACGATGGAAAAGTTGTAAGCATGGCTTCAACCTTTACACCATTCACTGATGTCTTCGATATTGAGATTGACACCTTTGATGAAAACCATAGACGAAAAGGTTTAGCGACTGTGGTTTCAGCTGCGCTGATTATTCATGCACTTGAAAATGGACTAGTACCCTATTGGGATGCAGAAAATGAGGCTTCTATTAATCTCGCTCTAAAGTTAGGTTACACTGATCCGGATTACTGGGAGGCTTATTATCTAAAGCCCCCAAGATGAATTCTTATTTCTTCCTTACCAATGCTGTAACAAGAACGATAATTATTATGCCACCTCCAGCAATCGCAGAAACCACTAAGACGTCAATTGGTTCTGTTGGTATGGGTCCGATAGTGAAGACTTCCAACTCCTTTTGAACCTCAAGAGATTCGTTCGTGTCTTCTACCTCGATATCGATAGCATAGTCCCCGTTAGTTTGAGCTATGAAATGTCCTGTGTAGTTGCCATCATGATCATTATCAACTAACTCGATGGAGTCAATCAGAGTTCGATTTCCATGACCATAAATTTGGGCAGTCACTTTGGTAATGCCTGTTGATAGTATAACTCCAAGAGTATCATTGAGGTTATTGATAGACGCTGTTATGGAAAAGTTGGTTCCAGCCATACCTCTTTCGGGCGATAATGTGCTGTCTGTGACTCTGGACAATCCTAATGCTTCCCTGACAATTTCTGCACAAACCTCTGAAGTCGGTGCTTCCAGATATCCTCCACCAGTTGGTCCACCACCTCTACCACCTGTTATTATCTGTCCATCAGCAACCGCTTCCATTCCCCACACTGGCGTAGCCCCTGCTTCTAGCATTTGGGGGCTGCTCAAAGTGTAGGAGACCACTTTACTGCCGTTGACGATATCATTTGCCTCAGCAACCATCCTTGTCCCAGTGCAGATTGATGCTATTGTCAAACCCATGTCAAAAGCATCGGAAACGAAATTCATCACAGCTACGCTGTTTATCATTGATTGCCAGTGACCACCTGATGTCAATAAAAGACAGTCAAACTCTGAAACCATTTCTGGAGTCATCTCTGACATAAGTAGATCCGCAGTTATCGGTCTTGGTTCTCTGTTCAAACAAGAGACGATATCATAGTCAAGCGAATGCGCTGCGGTGGTCACATTCACACCCCATGCTTCAAGACGGTCCTTGGCATCGAAGTAGTTCCATCCAAAGAAATCAGTCAGTAGAATCAGGACTTTTACATCAGACACATCAGGTGAGTCCTGAGTAACTACTCCTGGTGGACTTGAGAATGTTAGCGAGATCACTAGGAGTGCAATAACTATGACAAATCTCTGTTTCATATGAATCAAATATTGTTCCAATTGCTACTATATTAGGAGTCGGTTCAACGCGGCCTTATAGAAAAGAAGGTCTGGAGATTCCTAGATTACCTCCAGACTGTCAAGAATCAACCAACAATAGAGAAGTCATCAAAGACCAGAGTTGGGATATCAATACCATATCTCAGGAACTGATTGTTGTTACCCACCTCTCGGAGTTTCTTATAACCCTCATAGAAATTGCCTGCAATAGATACTGGTTCTACCGAGCCCTTCAACTCACCATTCTCAACAAGGAATGCTGATCCTGCCACACATGAGAAGTCCCCTGTTGCCACACTGGAGTGAGCGATTCCCAATGGGAAGTCTCGGATGAGAATTGCCTTTCCGTCTATAGATTCGATAATGTCTTCTTCCTTCTTTTTACCAGGTGCAACCTCCAACCACTTTGTAGAAACTGTTGGTTTAGACTCATATGGCATTGAAACACCGAAAAGACTTTTGCCCCGAGTTGAGTTGCCAGTTGATTCAAGACCGTATGCATTTCCAAAGTAACTATCGAATAAATAATTCCTCAGAACACCCTTCTCAATAATTGGGTTGTTCTTTTGGGGTAGTCCCTCTGAATCGATTGATTCCGTCTTGAGGCCTATACTACTTTGACCACTGTCCGTCAGTGAGAAGTCCTTCGATGCAATAGTGTCTCCAATCTTGTCACCAAGAGGTGATACTCCATCAACCACATTGTTACCTAGTATTGATTCACCGAGACTCGAGAGTACAAACAGCCCCGCTGGTATTGGTGTCCAAATCGTAGGCATCTTCGCTGTGACTCCTAGCTTCTTTGCACCTAATTGACTGACGGCATTTTCAGCAGCAGCTTTGCCCACTCCCTCGGGATTAAACAACCGTTCCCGCGAAACATCAAAATGAAAGGACCCTCTTCTCTCTTCGTTCTCAATGGCATAGACACTTGTTTGACACATACTTTGACCACTTCTTGTAGCCTGTAGAATCCCTCTTGTGTTTCCCACAGCGTATCCTTTCCACGAGGTCAATGCTTCAGCAATTATCACCTTAGCTCTAGGATCAACTGCCTGAGCTTCTTCGATTTGCTGCTCGCAGTACTTGATGAGATCATCTGTTTCAATCGACAGAACCTCCTCTGGGAATGCTCCTTCCTTTCCTGCTCCTTTTGGATCTGAGAAACCAAGAAACCTCTCGTCTTCCACATTGACATTGTTGACGATGGACAGTGCTTCGTTGGCTGCAAGTTTAATTCTGTCCGGAGAAACACCACTGGAAACTGCGAATCCAATGCGTTTGTCCTTTGCAGCTTGTACAGCAGTTCCAGCGACACCTCCGTCTTTTGCAGTTACGATTCCTTGGTCAATTCTCGCTGAAATCCTGTTATCATAGAACACGAAAACTTCAAACTCTGCCGAGCTGTCTAGTGATTTTGCATACTTAAGACCCGTGTCAGTCGTGGAGAGTAATTCATCTTTCAGATTGTCGAATTCCATTCATGCCTCCCCTCCAAATCTCACTTCACTAAAGAGTAATTGCGGCCCTCCCATACCAACCGGTAACGGGTGTTGCTCTCCTTTCCCGCATCCTCCATAGTATCCCGCAAATAGCTTGAGCTTCTTCGTCCCACCCTCCACCTTCGACAAGAGATCTAATATGTTGCCTGAAAGAGCAACTTCTCTAATTGGGTACTGAATCTCACCATTCTCGATCCAATAGCCACGTATTGCCTTGAAAACAAAACTTCCATCACCCTCGACCTGACCTCCAACTGTCTGAATAGCATATATGCCTGTGTCAAGCTGTTCAATCGCTTCTTCTTCAGTAAGGGTTCCAGGCAAGAAGTAGGTGTTTGTCATTCTTGGAATTGGTGGAAACACGAAGTTTACAGCTCGAGCATTTCCTGTAGGTTCTTGTTCAAGTCTGTTTGCAGTACCTCGATTGTGTAAGTAGTGCTGAAGAATTCCTTTATCCAGAATTGTTGTCTGATTCGTGGCAATTCCTTGATCATCATAGGGCAACCAAAGACCACCATGCTTTTTGATGTCTGGAACACCTCCATCTATGATGGTAGCATGTTCAGTGCCAAGTTTGTCTCCAATTCTATCAACTAGAGGTGAGCCACCAGCTACGACGAAATCGCCCTCACTTAAGTGACCAAACGACTCATGAGCTAGCACTCCAACCAAAATCTCTTCCACAAGGGCTCGGAATTTTCCAGCTGGGCACGCTTTCGCCTTGAGCTGTTCCTTTGCATTAGTTCCTGCAGTTTCTCCCATTGCCTCGGGTGTGTATTCCTTCTTCTGGAATTCCTCCAATCCAACCGTTCCACCTTGACCTTTTGCACCAAGCACCATTGCACCTGCATCTGTCTTTGATGTGACGAGGACTCGTAAATCCGTTACAAGGAACTCCCAATCAATCTCTGAGCCATCACTGTTTACAAGCATCTTTGGACCATGCAGTTCACCCCAAAGCCCTCGAATACTTCTGACGTTTTCTCCATGTTCTCTTGCAGATTCAATGAGACGATTCACAAGGTCAATCTTGTAGTCAAGTTCCTTTTCCCTTGGATGAATCTTCACCGTGGCAGTATCAGCTTTTTTACTCTTCACAGCTGACCTTTTTTCGAATGGTAGTTTCAACTTTGCAGCTCGTGAAGACGCCTTTGCCATCTTGTAAGACTTCTCCACCACTGAACGGATATCTTTCATCTCTGTACTCGCAGTGAACGAAAAGCCAGAAACACCATCCACATAGGATGTTATTGCAAAACCCATCCGTGATTTAACCTGAATATCTTGCCAGATGTCATTGATCCGTTGTAATGCTCTCAAGGTGAGATCATCGTATCTGGCTTCTACGAAGTCTGCACCAAGGTTTTCGCCTATCCGGACACATTCATGTAATTTGTCTATCATATGTAGCTGCCTCTCTCATGTTCAACTCTGATACTTTTGCATACTATCTCTCATATAAAAACAAGATTCCTAATCTGAGTAATCTTGTTGTTGCTATTTACTGTTGAGAATTCTGTACCAATATGTATAGATTGTTTCAAAGCCCATTGATTCGTAGAGTTTCAGAGCAGGTTCATTCTCCGCCTCCACTTGAAGGAAAGTCTGTTTTGCACCATGGTCCTCTCCCCACATTGCTAGTGCACAGTTTACGGACCACGCCACTCCTTTACGCCGATACTCAGGTAGGGTTCGAATGGAGAAAAGCCCGAGCCAATCCTGTTCCACCACACCAAGTCCAACTCCTGCTATGTTTCCATGAATCATGACCCTTGCAATGTTCTTAGCACCTTCTATCCTCTTTATAATATTCTTTCTCACATCAATTGATTTCCTATCTCGTTTTGACTCATACATGAGTATATCGAGTGAATCATCTGTCACTTTGAAAAGGTCAACCGGTAGCTTGGGAGAGTGGCAAGAGATTTCCTCGATAGGTGCTGTTTGAACATGTGTGACCATTCTCTGCTCGAATCCCTTCTGTTCGAGTAGCTCATCTAGTCCTTTGGGTTGACTTGATTCTGTAA
>JBHLPA010000193.1:0-5347 GCA_048939935.1 Promethearchaeota archaeon
ATACAGGATTTTACGAGACTTGTGGAGTTTGACAGTACGAACTAGAAACTCAGCTTTCGCAATCGCCCACCAGACTCTGACCAACTCACTGCCTCCAGCTAAGGAGCGTGTCTCGGTCTATTTCGCCACCCACAATCATCAGATAGGCATCTTCGAGATCCCTCGCACCTAATTGATCGATTATCTCATTTGGTGCGCCTAAAGTTGTAAGAATGCCTTCATTCAATATCCCAATGATTTCACAAACATCCTCTGCGAAATCCGTCATATGTGTGCAAATGAAGAATGTCGTATCTGTTTCTTCAGCCATTGCAAAGATGATTTCCCTCACTAATACACTAGCTGCAGGGTCCAGCCTTGATGTTGGTTCATCAAGAAACACAAGCTCCGGTTCATGAAGGACAGTCGAAGCTACAAGGACCTTCTGCTTCATCCCGCTGCTATAACTCTCTAGGAGGTCATTCTGCCTTCCCTCAAGTCCAAGGATACCTAGAAGACTATCAATCCGTTTGTGAAGTGATTCACCACTTAGGCTATTGAGAGCACCAATGAATTCCAAAAACTCCACTGCTGATAGTTTCGAGTAGAGTCCTGGTGATTCTGGTAAGAGTCCTGTGACTCGCTTGATGTCATTCCGTTGAGTATGAACATCAAATCCACAGACTGTTGCATCACCAGATGTTGGCTTTAATAGTCCAGAGAGGATTCTCACGGTAGTGGTCTTTCCAGCCCCATTAGGACCAAGGTAACCAAAAATGCCGCCTCTTCTGACAGCCAAATCAAGATTTTTCAATGCTACAACAGGACCAAAGGTCTTCGAAAGTCCTTTAGTTTGAATATGAATACCATTAGACACCTATTATTTCCCCAGGTTTTCTTCAAGATTCATTCTTATATGAGAGAATATAAGCAATTAAATCAGCGCAATGAATTTTGACCAAACAAAATCTGCATCATCTTGTTAGTTCTCTATTCCAGAAATCTTTCTTGCTCCAATATAGAGAATTACTGGTCCAAGAATCAAAATTGGTAGAATGGATATTATCATCGAAAGAGTGAGATTACCAAAGAGGATGAACGTGCGATACTCAAGGTAAAACCCAATTATGATTGCAAACATGGTTAATACCGAGGTAGCACCTGCGTTTTGATGAAATGCTGAGCTTTTAGTATCCTCATATGCTGGATTGATAGAAGTAATTCCGATGCCTACAAGAATCGTGCAACAAATTACGACATATGCATACAGCAACATAATCACGAAGTTAGCTAATGAAAATGATAATATGATTGACAGAATGAGGACTGGAAGTATCGCCATCGGGATTGCAAAGAGGAATCCATCGATGATTCTTGCAGCTAAGAACTTCAATACTCCTCGAGGTGCACTCTTGAAGGTCCAGAGATGGTCCTTTGACTCCAAAAAACCAACACCACCAAATGTCACTCCTCCAATCATTCCGAGTATCATATTAACAAAGAGTGAAGTGAAAACAAGGATTTGCATAGGATCTAACTCTGTAAGACCTGAGGAAGAACTCACCATCACTGGAACCAAGATTGAAAGAAATATTCCATAGACTACTCTTGATATATTCTGCGCTTTTCTTCCGAAGTCCTTTAGCATTGAAACAATAAGGACGCCTCTTGAACCAGGCGCGATTCGTCTGATTAGACCCAAAATGATATTTTCCTTGCCTACAGTTGTGACTGTTTCAGTCCGAGCTCCAGCTTCAAAACTGAAGATTCTGTCAGGAGTTATAAAAGCCATAGATAGTACTAACAATGAATAGAAGCCTAGCAATACGAAAGCCCACTCAAAATTTAGACCAAGCATTTCCTTGTATAAGCTTATAACTGCAGGTGATAAATTCACACCGTTGAAATGTATAGTTATCCATGTGATTAGGTCTGCTGGCCAGGTGGATGGAATTAGTAGAAAGGTGTTCAATCCCAGCAACCTCGCAAAATCCTCTGCAAAATACATGAATGTGTAGAGAGGCAACAGAAAAATCACGACAACCACCAATCCCATAGCCTTAGCAATATCATTTCCTCTGGGAGATTCTCCAAGCTTTGCCTGAATTGCAGTGCTCAAGACGGTTGAAAGAAGAAGTGTAGCTAAGACAAAAACAATGAGAGCTAGATATACAAATAGCTGTCCAATAATAGACACCTGATAGAAGTTGATGAATGGCGAGATTAGAAGTGGAGCAAGAAAGAGGACAAATAAGCAATAATGCGGAATTCTACCCAAAAACATTCCAAACATCATATCTCGTGTACTAACATTGTTACTGAGCATGATTTCCCATTGACCTATCTTCACTTCTTGCAATGCAAAGGATATTGGAAAGACCAATATCAAGGTCCACAAGAGAAGCATAACTGATCTCATAACACCCGGATAAGCCACCTGTAAGACTTGTTGGACCTCTGTACTGAATAGATCAAAGAACGAGTTCATTATCCAAGGTGCAATTACGATTGCCCAAAAGAGTCCAATTAGAACCAATATTAGAACGGCATATGGACGTCGTTTCCTGAACCTCGACGTAGTAACCTGATATTCGGCTCTTGCAATGGCACTCCAGGCTCTTACCACTAACCATTCCTCCAACTCAGGAGTGTGCTACAGTCAACTTCTCCTCCGACACAATACATCTCCAAGCTCATAAAAGGACTTGAAAAAATATGAATCTAATCGATTTCGTATACTTTAAGATTGGAATCAATATATTGGAAACTGGAGAGGTTGGATTTGAAGCAAGTAATCAGTAAATGTGGCAATATGTGTTCCAGGTGTCCTTGGGGTGTTTGGATTCGGAAGAATCAGAGTGATGATGAATGGACCTCCTACGTTGCTGATGTAAAGAGGTATGTTGGATATACTCCTACAAAGAATCCCTGTCATGGTTGTCAGACACCGAACGAAAATCTATCGAAGGATGTTGGTGTTCACAATTTTCTCAGAGGCTGTTCTGCTCGAAGATGTGCATTTTATAATGAGATTAGAAACTGTGCCTATTGTTCGAGATATCCATGTGACAAGATTGAGGTGCTGAACAGAGGCAAAAGTCGTGCGCATGCAGAAAAACGGATTGGTGAACCAATACCTGATGATAAATATGAATCGTATGTGCGGATCTTTGAAGGAAAGAAGACACTAGACGAGATTCGAGAGGGTCTCGATCCTGAGGAAATCCATGAAGTAATGACTTTGAAAATGAAGCAACCCAAGATTGTTGCCTTTCCCGATGTCGAGAGAAAACTCATGAAGTACAAAGCATTACATGAAACACTCATCGTTATCCTGAACTCTAAACTTGATTTGTCAGATATTGATACTGTCGCTGGACAGGAGATGCTCAAGGAGAGACAGGCACTCCTCTTACGATTATTATGGATTGTTGCGCTCTATGGAAAGAAGGATGGAGATGCCCTCTATGTGGATGCTTTATCAATCAGTGAGCACAAGAAAGGTACTTCCGGTTTTCCCACTCATGAGGATGTATGGTTTCGGTGGTTTGAAACTCTGAAGAAGGATGGAATTCAAGGAGAATTGGTGCTGGCCACTGAGGATAAAACCCAGTTGATTACTCCCACCGGGTGGTTGAGGGATCGACTGCCGGGTACAAATGACCCTGCATATCATGTGAAACTTTCGTTTGATGAGAAACTAGGAGGTCCAATTTCTCTGAAACTCCTCCAGTCTTATGCCCATTCTCTTATAGAACGGTACGATAACAAGGGATTTGGTCGGTTCAAAAAGGCTGACATGCGTTTTCTTGAAGACAAAGGGTGAGTATGAGGATACTAATCCTCATACTATCACTAGCGGTGCTTAAAGATTCCAATTATATCTCAATGTCAGGTCGATATTAACACTCCAGACATCAGTTTTGGAGCTTGCATCAAACCACAGCACCCATACATATGTGTCTGCATAATTATTGAGATTGTAGAAATCATAGGCAGTAGTCGTGTAATTTCCGCTCTCAACAAGATAGGGGGCAACACCACCCCACGTTGAGATTGAATCAAACGTAGCTTGGTCGATTTCATAGATGGCAAAATGTATCGTTACCAAAACACCATCGGATCCAGTGCTAACGATATTGATATCGAATTGAAGGTCTGGAGCTGTTGTTGTTGTTGTTTCTGAACTAAAGACATCAAACTCGTCATAGTAATAGTTTGAGAAGAGTTGGACATCTTGATCATTGTAGTTGGCGATAGATCTTGTATCGTAAGAAGTACCACCCCCAGTAAAACCACCAAACCAACTTAAGATACTGCCCATCCATAACATCGCAATGACTACCATTGTTATGATCAATATGACGCAGATTATCGCTCCCCACTTGCAACAATCTGACCCTGTTGAGCTCTTTTTAGGTTGTTGTTGATAAGGGTCTGGCCCAGGCATAGGAATCTCGGTCATGGTTGTTCCCTCTCTGCTAGAGCTTCTACACCTTATATCATAATCTCGGAGCAATCTTCACTCAAATGCTTACGATTAAATCCAATGGAAATCTATACCACGCCATGCCAAAGACCAATATCGGTAATATCGTCGATGAACTCAGGGACTTAAGTAATAGTGAAAGGAAGGAGAAGATTTCAGAGTATCTTAAGACATCTTCTTTGGATTTCATAGGAGTAGAACTACCTGACATTCATAAGGTTGTGAAGAAAAACATCAAGGGATTGAGTATTGATGAATTGCCTGAAATTATGGACAGCCTTTGGAAGATTAAATCTTTTGAAACCAGAATTGCAGCTATTGATGTTCTGAAGGTTTATGCGAGGAAGGGATCTATTGATGTGGCAATGGATTTTGCAGATCGATGGGTTGAAGATGGTGACACATGGGGTATCATCGACCCTTTGTGTTCTCCAACGATTGGCTCAATGATATTACGAGACTCAGAAGTGGAAAAAACACTGAGGTCTTGGAGGAATTCCGAGAATTTCTGGAGGCGTAGAGCTTCGGTCTTACCATTTCTTCACCTCGCCTTGAAGTCACAATACAAGCCTGAGTATAATGAGAAGATACTCGAAGCTGTTGCGCCTCATCTATCAGACGAAGAGTTCTTTGTTGGAAAAGCTGCAGGGTGGGTGCTTCGTGAGTTAAGCAAACGAGACCCCAATCTTGTTAGGCAATTCTTTGATAATCATCGGTCTGAGATGACCAAGCTTGTCATTCGTGAAGGGTCTAAGAAACTCTGAATTATTTACTGATCATGAGCGTAGAATTTTGGCATACTTCTTTGGCTTTACATCCTTGAACTTCACATCTTCACAAGCATGAAATTGAGCAAAGTCATCAATTCCTCCCTTTAGG
>JBHLPA010000194.1:0-5331 GCA_048939935.1 Promethearchaeota archaeon
TTGGGCGTCTATTTCATCTGCATCTTTCTACCTACGTGTTAGCAGCATTTCTCTGTGTCTAGTAGGAGCATTGGTTCTTTTTGCGGCTTGTACAGGCAGTTATGTCAGTGGATATTCAACAAAACATCGTATAAGTTTCGAGGATGACTTGAATCATCTTCAGTATTATGTTGAAAAACTTCTCAAAACAATCGATGCGATCTTGCCAAATAACGGAACTCGGTTTTTCGTTCAAGTATCGGAACGTTGGCGATTTATGGTTCTTGTTGACTTCATATCTAGGATTAAGTTTGGTGAATCAGGAGCTCTTGAGTATTGTACAGGTTTCCCGTCTTCCCGGACCGAATGTATATTGATTAAGGCACCCAAAGATACAATTTTAAAATTGAATGATATGTTACAAAACAGTCACTTTATCAAAGATGGTGATTGGACCTTACAACAATCAGGATTGAATCTCCGGATTGCCAACATTAAGTCTGACTTCTCCGTTAGCAACAGATCCTCATTTGTAGCAAGTCCTTCAATTGTTGATGACAGATCAAGAATCACTGCAGATATTATATCAAGAATATACTCTCTTTCAGTTTAGAGTCCTTTATCACAAGGGCTACAACATTCATAAGTGACTTCAAAACATAACAATTTCTAAACCAAAATTACTATGAAGACTTGAATTTAAACTGCCTAGAGGAAAACCAAGTGAAGGTAAAGCTCAAAATAGAAACGCAATGGCTTGAGCTAGAACGAAAAAGTATGGCAAAGATGTTGCGTGACTATGAGCAATGGGAACGTGAAACTCTGAAGAAAGCACAAGAAGCCATTGACCTTCGGAGCCTTCGTGAGGTTTTCTATGAGTTGGGTGATCGGTGGGAGTTTGACCAAGCCTCTGGAGCTTGGCTTTCAGAAGGGAAACCTCTGGATACTGTTGGATTCATCCTGAAAATGCCCGGATTTGAATCCTCAAAAGTGAGATATGTTCTCTATGCAGTTATGGCATACTCGAAAGGATTTACACAAAAATTCGACCACCTTGGTGATAAGGAACGAATCATCGTTGAACTGGACAAGAATTCTCGGAAATTATCTGCGTGGTCAACGACAGGTCATGGAGTCATGGATCTCTTTCCAGCAACTCTATCGGATTTCAAATCACTAGAACATGCTCTTGAATCTTGCTTCCTAGTTGCTCAACCCGGAGACCATGCACTCAGAATTGAATGTCCGAAATCGTCAGGGTTTGTAGAGAAGGTGACAAGACGTCTTTGGGATATTGCTGGAGGTTCAATGACATTTGATGTAAAACCTATAGATGTAGTGACATCGATTGATATTGAAGAATCTCTCGATTTCAAATTTCATCGATATGCAAAATCAGTCATTGAATTAGATAGGATTTGGAAGGACCTACATGGTGGTACAGTTGAAAGAATGAAGGAAACAGTCCTAGACAAGATACCCGATCATATCGAGGAAATTGATCGCTTGACATTACGAAAAATCGAAGGTCTTCTCCATGTTCTTTGGTTTAGCCCTCCAGTGGAACAACTATCTGCGATTGCTAAGATGCATGATGAGCTGGCATATGAGCCAACACCTACAGATGTTCAGAAGACACTTGTCCCTTACATTGGAGAGCTTGCGTATGCGCTGACTGATATAATAGAGAAATCGAAATACCTGAAATGGAAGTCCGTCATTGAAAAGAAGGATTTCAGTAGTAGTGATGTTTTCAAAGGTCTCGACTTGACCCAGCTAGCGAAAGAGGCGTTTGCTGTTGCATTAGAAGACATCTTGCGTGAGCACTCATTAGCATATATCGGGTATCCGGAGAAAGCGACTATGAAAGATAAAGTTGTCCGGGTATTAATGAATTCAATCATACTCCCCATGCGACTTGCATCTTCCTTCAGAACAAATCTATTCAAATGGTTGTCTAAACTCATACGAGGGATTGGACCCCTCAGTGAGGAAGAAGGTGATTCTGTGTCTAAAGCGACATCAGGGGAGGATACAACCAATCAAGGTTCTATTTCTTAGGGAACAATTTCAATAATTCAGAAATCTCTCTTATGATGTGCGTTCCTTGTGGTGCCTTTTTTCCTTCTTCAGGGTCTGCCCAAGTAGTCAGAACTGGAACCATTCCTGCACGCACTGCCGCATCAATATCTGCATCGACTCTGTTTCCTACAAAGGCGCATCTCAATGGATTTACGGCTATTTCCTCAGCCGCAAGAATCAGTGTATAGGGATTTGGCTTTGAGTATCCTGGGACTGAGGTCCATTGTACTGTTGATAGTAAATTTAGAATTCCCCAATTCTGAAGAAGTTCAGTTGGATCGTCGGTTCTACGTGTACAGATTCCAAGTACATATCCTCTGTTCTTCAATTCTGTTAATGTTGAAATAGCATCTGGTCTAATTTCCTCCCACGACTTAAATTCCTCTTTCCATATTTGTTCTATGAAGTTCAACTCTTGATCTGAGAGTCCCTCAATTCCCAAAGCTTCATACATGATTCTATTCGCTTGAGTCCAATGTTCTACTTCGCTTCCAAAGCGAATATCGACATCATTTTCGAGTTGATATGGATTGATCCACTCAATTACTCTCTCCATAGCTATGTTCAACTGGTCATCACTGATGTTGCTGAGATCGACTCCCCCTGCATGAGACACTCTTCTTGTTATGCTAGGAATGTCCTCATGCACTTCCGTAATTGTTTCATGCAAATCGAGGAGAATTGCTCTTACACCTGTGATCCTAGAATAACTCTCTCCCATATCTATTGAAACAGATGTGCTACTAAAAAAGTGTACGTTGCGACATACTCAATAAGGATACAGTTCAGTCACATTTTCAAGGGAGTACTGAAATATGACTAGGATTGGCATCATTGGCAATGGGGTCGCAGCCACCACGGCAGTCCGTGAGATTCGAAAAAAAGATGAAGACATTGAGATTGATGTGTTCACAGACGAAAGGCACCCCTATTATCCCAGACCAAATCTGATTGACCTTGTAGCAAAGCGTCGTACCATCAAAGAAACAATCAGACATGACTTGGATTGGTATGAGGAGAATTCCGCTAACCTCTATCTCTCAACCCCCGTTTTTCAAATTGATACTAAAGAGAAGAGGGTCATCTCCACTGGTGAAGATTACGGCAACTATGATTCTCTGCTTATCGCTGTGGGTAGTAGACCTTTCATCCCACCTTTTGAGGGACTCCACTTGAAAAATGTACATGTGATTAGAACTCTTGATGATGCGCTCGATATCCGTGAATCTGTCAAAGGTGCTGGAAGGGAGATCATAATAGGAGGAGGTATCCTCGGTATAGAGCTAGCTGCTGCGATGAAGGAGATTGGGGGCGATCCAATTGTGGTTGATTTTGCCAAACGTCTTCTTCCAATCCAATTAGATGACCAGGGTAGCAAAGTCCTGACAAAGATTATTGAGAACAAAGGAATCAAGGCTCTTTTTGGATTTGAGTGCAAAGGAATTACTGGTGATGAAGTCGCTACTGGTATCATCTCCAAACAGGGAGATAAGATAGAGGGTGACCTAGTTGTCATTGCTACTGGAGTTAGGTCAAATACCATCATCGCTAAGAATTCCGGGATAGATTATCACCATGGAATCACTGTTGATGAACATATGCAGACTTCTGCAAAAGGCGTCTTCGCAGCCGGGGATTGCGCAGAATGGAACAACGAGTGGTATGGGATTATACCATGGGCAACTGCCACCTCTAGGATTGCAGCTCAGAACATGCTCGATTTTGGGAGTGCAAAATTTGAGGGAATCACACCTTCCAATCAGTTACAGGTGGTAGGTATAGACCTCACCAGTATCGGAGAAGTTCACCCAGACTCTCCTGAATATGATAGTCATGTTTCTGTTGATATGGAGAATGGTACCTACTTCAAGGCAGTCCTCAAGGATGACGTTGTCGTGGGGGGAATTGCTCTTGGCAGTAGAAAGGTTGCTCTTAAGCTTCGGAGTCTGATCACGAAGGGTGAGAAAGTCGAAGATCATGGGGCACTCTTTGATGTTTAATCCACCTTTACAATAGGTTGTCTGCCCTTGCCCTGTGGTATTAGTGATATGACATGATCAGTGGACCCCTTCAACTCCTCCATGTGGGTCACAACAAGAACTTGCTTTACGACATCGAGTTTTTGAATCGCCTCTGGAAGCCACATACGACGTTGAGCATCCAGTCCCGCTCCGGGTTCGTCAAGTATAATCAGTCCTGGTGGAGGACCTGTTATGCTATGCTTTTGCAACGCTGTGTTAACTGCTACTCGTAATGCGAAATTGACGCAGACATCTTCACCGCCACTTGCCGCCATTAGAGAGACCCTGTTTCCCTGTAGATCATAAAGAGCAATTTCATAATCGTTATCTATCACAAGGTCACTATAGCGATCTCCGAAGATCTCACGGAATATCATACGAGCTTCAGTTCTAATGTGAGGTCTCAATTGGTTCTCAGCCACATCGGGAATCGTGTCCAATAAGACCTTGAGATATTTGGCAATCGAGGTCTCCTCCTTTAGCTCCTCTGGCTTCGTGGATAACTCTGGTGATGCAAGTTGTTCCTCTACAGCATTAACTGAAGTACTGACCTTTTCTATCACTTCTCGAATCTGCTTCATCGACTTCTTCTCTGCACCAGCGCTTTCAAGGGTCTCCAAGGCTTTCAGTGCAGAATCAATCTCATCCTTTGCGGGAAGGTGTTCTTTAACCTCTCTTAGTCTTGCAATAGATTCCGAGATGTTCTTCACTTCCTTGTCCATACTTCGAATTTCTTTTTGAACCTTTGAGCTCTGTTTGTCATATACACTTAAGCCCATCATGGAATAGAGGTCGGATCTTCTTCCTTTTGGAGCCAGTCTTGACAGTCTGTCAATCTCCCCTTGTCGAACATAAGTCAAGGCAGAGAATGCGTTGCGGTCAAGGCCAATGAGGTCCACAATTTCACTGTCAACTCTCGTGACTCCAGTGACCTCGGGGGCGGACTTCCCAACCTCGAACAGCTCGGCTTTCGTTTCTCCCGGATGGATTGTTCTTTTCACAACATAATTACGACGGTTGATAGGAGCAGTAAACTCCAACTCTACCACTGCCCGTTGGCCTCTGTGGTGGATCAGATCCTCGACCTGTGGAACCTTCTTCTCCTTTCGAGTGACCATTCTGAAGAGTGCAAACTCTATTGCTTCGAGAATGGAAGTCTTCCCGGATCCATTTGGCCCAACGATTGCCGTGGAACCCTCCTCAAGGATGAACTCCTGCTTCTTGTAGACCTTGAAGTTCTGGAGTGCTA
>JBHLPA010000195.1:0-5330 GCA_048939935.1 Promethearchaeota archaeon
GGATTCCTTCTATCAGACCGATTATACCGCCCAGCAGTATAAGTAGGTCTCCAATATTCTTTAGATCTGCCATTTCTGATATATCTCTCCTTCTACGTACATCACCCTAGAAAGGGCTTGCAATTGCACAACATCAACCCAATATAACATTAACTAATATGTTAACGTTCGTTAACTTGTAATGTTAAATTATAAGGACTATAATTATCACTCCAAGGACCTGGGTGGTTGAATCGTGAACCTTTCAACTCCAACTGATAGACTTGAAGACTCATCCAGAGATGAGCATAGTGAGTCAGTGGAGTTTGAAGGTGATATTGATCCCTCCTTTGATATCCCTCCTCAAGGAGAAATCCTGATTATTAGTAATGACCAGTCTTATCTCACACACGGAATTCACAAGTTTCCAGCAAAGTTTTTCCCGGAACTACCTCGGTACTTGATTCGAAAATATTCTCTTAAAGGAAATACTGTACTCGATCCCATGTGTGGCAGTGGGACTGTAGTTTTAGAAACTCTGTTGAATAACAGAATTGGTGTTGGAATCGACATTGACCCGATAGCACGACTCATTACTAAGGTGAAGACAACACCTATTGATCCTGAAATACTGAATCCAGCTGCAAAGGATCTAATTGCTCAGATAACTGAAAGAAATACACACTCTGAATATGTCCCGTCAATACCTGAATTCAACTATCGCGATAGATGGTTTCGGTCATTTGTCCTCCGTGAATTAGCTATTATCTCTGAATCCATTGATTGCTCAAGTATGAAATGCCCGACTAACTCTCTGGATGAAGACATTCGCGACTTCTTCCAAATCGTGTTTTCTTCCATTATTAGGGATGTATCAAATGCAGATTCTCACTGCACTCGAACGGTTCTCCGTAAAAAGGTGGTAAAGACGATATCTCCTGGTGATACTCTAACGAAGTTCTCTGAAACATTACTTCGTCAGTGTGACTCCATGTCTGAGCTTTTCAAAATATCGCGGGAATTGCTCATCAATGAGGTGCATCTCCCAAATGGAACTGCTGTAAATACTGGTCTCGATTCTGACTCAATTGAGATGGCAATTACCTCACCTCCATATATTAACGCAGTAGATTATCCGCGGACACATCAGCTGGAAATGTATTGGCTTGGTCTTCTGGATGATGGTCCGCTATCTCACGTTAAACGGAAATATATTGGAACTGAAGTAGTTTACAAAGACGAATATAGCGAATTAAAATCCTCGAGCTATGAAACTTTGGATCTTGTTCTAAAAAGGATATACGAATCAGATCCTCGACGGTCGTACATAGTCTTCAAGTTCTTCGAAGATATGAAATCACAACTAGAAGAGATTTACCGTGTATTGAAGCCCGGCGGTAGGTATTGCATAGCAATTGGGAGTAATTTGATTCGTGGAGTAGAAGTACGATCGGATAGGATCCTATCTGAAATTGCAGTTACAGATATCGGATTTGAGTTGGAAAACTCCTTCTTCTCTAAACTAATCCGACATTTCATACGTATTCCTCGTCCTGAACGAATGTTGGGTGAATGGATACTAATCTTGAAGAAGTGATATGACATTCTGGTTGTGGGTTGGATTGTTTTGTTACTTCTTCCTTGCCTCCAAGTCTGCATCTATACTCTCCAAGAGGTCATTAAGTAGAGCTTTAGGAAGATTCTTAGCTTGTTTTACAATAGAATTGATCTCCTCAATGGGTAGATTTCTTTTCTCAAGTTCCTTACGCAAATCCTCAAGCTCAAAGTCACTTAGTCGGTCCTCGAATTCAACTTCTTCTATGGGCACCTCAAGTTCAGTATCTTCTAATGATTTTACAAATTCCTCAATTCTTTCTTTGGGAGCTGTTTCTGCCTCTTCCATGATTGCCTTGATTTCTGCTTCAGGAACATTCCTCCGAACCAATTCCGCTTGTAACTTATCACGTTCTTTCTTCGAGAGTGTCTTTACTTTCTTCTTGCGTTTCCTCTTTGTCGATTCTTCTGGTTCTTTGTAAAATTCAAGAGCGAGTTCCCGAGGGAGATCTTTTGCTTGATCAATGATTGACTCAATCTCTTTGTCACTAGCGCCTCGTTTAACCAGTGCAGAGCGAAGCTCCCCAAGTTCCTCCTCAGAGAGATGTTCAACTTTCTCTTCAACTGGTTCTGGTTTCTCTCTTGCTGTGAAGCTTTGCAGAAGCATCTCTACAACATCTTTGGGTAGCTCCCTGGCCTGAGCAACGAAGGACTCAATCTCATGGGTGGGGATTCCACGTTTTTCAAGTTCTTCAGCCATTTCCTCGAGTTCTATTTCTCTAAGCTTATGTTCATAACTTACTCCTTCCTCATCTTCTGGTTCGGACACCTCAGTTTCCTTTTCGATTTCTCCGTAGACCTCTGGTATGGCTTCAGTCGTATCTCCACCAATCCTCCTACGCCTCTCAGCTACAACTTCTTGTAGTACCTGTTCTATGGATTTATTTTGAACTCCTGCAACTCTTATGAGCTCTTGATTAATCACTTCCTTTACAAAACTAGTCTGTTGGCTCATCTTCATCTTTGAAATTTCAAATCTGAAGTCATCAACTTCTTCCTGAGTCATTCCTGTAAGTATTGCAAGATCTACGATTAACTCATCTATTTCAGGAATCTCAATAACGATTGGTTCTGAAGGCATCAAATCTGCTTTTTTCTTTAGCCCTATATCCTCAGTCAATTCATTGAATAATTGTGCGACAAGTGCTTGTCGTGATTCTACCTTCGCTGGTTTGGGTACTTTTCCTCTTCGTAATTGTCGAATTTGACTACTAATGGCTCTAATTATCTTTGGAACTTTTATTATACGAACCCAAACTATAGCTCCAATGAGTAGGATAATTATGAATGCACCACCAAATGTGATTGTTCTTTGCATAGCTATATCCGCAGCTGAAGGACTAACTGTTACTAGGAGAGTCACATCAGCTGGAGTATAGTTGGTCTTATTGATGTGAATAGATATCTCTGCAACACCTGAGATTCTACGTGCAATAACTCTAAACTGGTAATAACCAGGTCTGCTTGCATCTGGACCAATATATTCGACAGTAGCATATTGAGGTGTGGGATTGTCTATCGTAATCAGAGCATCGGTAATCCCCTCCCCTGAATGACCCGGCCAACTGTCAGAATACTGAATCCAAATTGTTGTGTTCTTACCCCAGTTGAGTGTTATAACTGATGGCCTGTCCAACTCAAATTCCGTTGGTACCTTGATGATTGTAATTTCAAAGGTATATTCGGCTGAAGTGTAATTCTCAAGCATGAACTGAATTGTGAATGAAAATGGCGAACCTACGTCCCAACCAATTGAGCTGAAGACAAATGAATAATTACCATTCCCCAAATCTGTCAAAATAAGTGGTGTTTCAAAGAACCCTGGACCTGAATAGACAGAATTATTGAACATAGCATTTGCAATTCCGCTACCCAAGTTAGTGTTATTATACAATAATGTGATTGTGAGTTCTTCTCCATATGGGACTTCTAGGTTAGACCAGCTATCACCAACTTGGTATATCTCGGGAATTAGAATTGAGATTTCTGTAGGTACTGGTGCAATATGAATCCTAACTGTAATTCTAATGTCATCATAGTTTGCTTTCCGGAATTCTAGTGTGACTGTGTAGGTCCCGGGTCTCAGGGTTGTTGTATTAACTGGTAATCCATATCTCCCTTCACCCAGATATACAAAATCTCCATCTCCACCAGCCCATGAATATGTTGCTTGATCCGCCTGAACTCCAATTCCATGGAATTCATCATAATAGGTAAAGACTATGGATCCATTCCATCCCCAAACAAGATCCTGTGGTCCCTCAGACTGAATATTCGCTTGTATATTTTGTACAAGGATTGTTGTCGAATTCTCTGCATAAGTATAATCGGAACTAGGTGGAGTTACTGATATTCTGAATGTATGAACTGATGCTGTACTCAAAGTAGTATTGAAGTTGAAGTAATAATATCCTACACCTCCGATTGATGACCCATTTAGAAGGGTTCCATTCATATTCAATTCTGGCGAGAACCAAGTCACAATACAATCAGAAAGTCCGGTGGAGTAGGGATCTGAGAGGTTTAGTGATGGTGTCAGAACGTATACTCCTATGCTGACAAGTTCTGACCAGGAAACTGGTGTGTATTCATAGGAGGCAGTCTGGCTATCTAACCAGGCAACCATATGGATTTGAGACACACTAAGTATCAATGTCACAGAAGCATTTCTGAAATTCTCTTTATATCCATGCAATTGCACTTCATATGTATCGAAGGTTGCATTCAAGACTGGAATATTCACTAAATAGAATCCCGGTTGTCCTGGTACTTCTGTTAGTGTCAGGTTAGCAAACTCCCATTCTGCTGTTACATTTGCTCCGGCAATAAGAAGGGTGTTAAGAGAGTCCTCAAGATAGACAACTACAGACGCTTGCCCTCCCCAATCAACAGAGAATACATATCTATTATTATCGGGAATAATCTCCATTAGTCTTGGTAGGATCTGAAATGAAATTTGCGCTGAGGCATTGAGATAGTTAGGTGCCTGCGCTTCAATAGTTACGATCAGGGTATCAAGAGCGTTGCCCTGACTTGTGTCTAAAATTGCACTATAATTTCCGGGAATGCCTGTTGATTCAAATACGTCACTTCCGAAATACCAAGAGTAATAGATTGTTGCAGACTCGATAAACTGGTTTCTGAGTGTATCGTTCAATGCAGCATAGATAGTAACAGGTTCGCCCCAATAGATTTCAAGTGGTGAATTTGGCCTTGGACCTGCAAATGTTACAATTAACTCCGAGGAAACGGCAAGAAGCTCGATTTCAACAGTTAGTGGACTTATAGAATAGTATGTCACACTAGCACTGATGACAAGACTCTGTATACCGAAGTTTAGATTGTTTGTGTACAATGTTATGTTATATCTGCCATCTCCTAGATCCACATAGGAGCTTAAGTCTGCCCAAGTTAGTACGAGTGATGCTCCGCTCAGTGGAGCACTTCCAGAGTCCTCATCAGTTAGATAAACCGTGACATATGTCGGCTCACCAGCATAGTTCCCTAGAGGTACATCTGCTGATAGACCTCCAACTCTATAACGTAATCCAAAGACTATTTGTGTTTCAACTGACTGATATGGGAAGATAGTAATATCAACAACAATCTGCTGAAGACCAGTGGTTAAACTATCAGTAAGATTAACTGTTATTCCATATACGCCATCCGAGATAACCGATACTGACCATATCGATGGTGTAAGACCAGTAGAACTATACCTGATCGCGATAGATCCC
>JBHLPA010000196.1:0-5310 GCA_048939935.1 Promethearchaeota archaeon
TGGAATTCGCTACCATTCAAATCAGGAAAAGTTTCCCCAATTAGGAAGATGTTTGCCCAAGGTGTTACTAACTCTCTCTTGATTGGTGTGAATCGTTGATTAAATATTCCTGCCATCATAATCTGAGGTGTAGGATTAATCCTCTTACACTGCCCATCAACCACAGCTTCATTATAAAATGACACATTCCCCGCAACGATTGGAATATTGAAATCTTGTGAGAAACGTCCAAGCCCTCTAGCTGACTCAACAAATTGTGCATAAGCCTCTGGACGTTCCGGATTACCAAAGTTAAAGCAATCTGCAATGAATAGCGGCCTTGCTCCCATAGAAACAATATTTCTTAATGATTCAGCAGCAGAATTTGCCGCTCCTGATTGAGGGTCCAAGGAACACCAAAATGAGTTACAATCACTCGTGAATGCTAGAAGTCTGCCGTTTGGAAACTCCAAAACACCCGCATTCTGACCCAAATCGACTACAGTATTTGTCTGAACATGTTGATCGTACTGACTATAAACCCATGAACGATCACAGATGTTGGGTGACTGAAGCAGACTAAGAACAGCTATCTGATAGTCTTCTGGTTCCTTGAACCAACTAAGTGAATCAATCTGAGTAGGAATTTTCCCTTCAACTCTCTCTGGTACTGGGAATCCTTCAACCAGAAGACTGATGGGAAGTCTGGCTAAGACTTCATCGTCGTATTTTACTGTGAAGTAACTATCATCTGTTACCTTTCCGATTACTGCATATGGCGTGTTATTCTTCTCAAGTAACAAAATGACTCGTTCTAGATTTTCTGGAGCCACGATTGCTAACATTCTCTCCTGAGACTCAGAAATGACAATCTCAGATGGGTCCATATCTAGTTCTCTGAGTGGGACTTTCTCAAGGTCAATGTCAACACCTGTATCTCCAGCATGAGCTAGTTCACCTGCTGCAGATGCCATACCACCTCCACCAACGTCCTGAAGCCCATCAATTAATTCTTCGTCAATAAGCTCTGTGAGTGTATCAATCAGCACCTTCTCAGCTAGAGGATCACCTATCTGCACGGCACCACTGTTCCCTTCCTCCTCATCAGAGAATGCTTTGGATGCAAAGCTGACACCAGCAATACCATCCCGACCAGTAGTGGAACCAAACATGACAAGATAGTGTCCAGGAGTTTTGGCGCTGCTTCGAACAACTTTCTCTGGCTTAACATGTCCTATGCAGACAACATTGACAAGACAATTATTATCATATGAGTCATCAAATTCGATTTCTCCACCGACAACGGGAATACCCACACTATTTCCATAGTCAGATATTCCTCTAACAACTTTCTCGAGAAGATGCGAATTATGTGGTTTATCCAGATTTCCAAATCGAAGGCAGTTCATAAGACCAATTGCTTTGCAACCCTGAGAGATGACATCTCGTATTATTCCTCCAACTCCTGTTGCTGCACCGTTGTAAGGATCTAATTGACTTGGGTGATTGTGGGACTCCATAGCAACACTTACGTAGCATCCCCCACCGATATCTACTAGACCTGCACCCTCTCCAATTCCTAGTACAACTTTTTCTCCAGTCGTCTTGAATAAATAGAACCATCGTTTGCTACTCTTATAGCTACAGTGTTCTGACCAAAGAACATCTAGCATTCCGATTTCCGTTTTTGTGGGTTCACGACCAAGAGCTTTCGTAGCATGCCGAAGTTCTTCTTTTGTAATCATTTTGTCGCCCTCACAAAATTCTCCAAAACATGCAACCCATCGGTTGACCCTAGAATCCCTCTGGAAGCTCGTTCTGGGTGTGGCATCAAACCAAGCACGTTCCCTCTCTGGTTAATGATTCCAGCAATATTCTCGATAGACCCATCTGGATTGGAATCTATCGTTATCTCTCCACTTGCGTCACAATATCTGAAGGGAATTCGTCTTTCATCCTTCAAGGCAATATGCTGTTCAGGTGTACAATAATAGTTGCCTTCAGTATGAGCTACAGGTAGACGTAGGACTGCGTTCTCAAGATTCTCAGTGAATATTGAATTGGTTTCATTTACCTTGAGATATACCCATTTACAGATGAAACGGGCTGTTTGATTGGGTAGAAGTGCACCAGGCAACAATCCCATTTCAGTTAGAATCTGAAAACCATTACTTATTCCAAGAATTGGCTTTCCATCTTCAGCAAGGTCACGGATGCCTTCAACAATCACTTCCACAGAAGCTATAGCCCCAGCTCTGAGATAATCACCATATGAAAAACCACCCGGTATAACAACAGCATCCGCATCCTCCAATCCAGCAAAACCCTTTCTACTGGGTACAAGGTACGGATTTGCTTCTGGAATTTGCCCAAGAGCTTTGAGAACATCATTCTCGTTATTGGTTCCTGGAAAGCGGATTACTGCAATTGACACTATCCAAGATTCACCTCATTGTTTTCGGATATTGGATTTGAAAGTAGTTTGACATTCATAATTTTGAGTTGCGTAAGAATTTCCGAAGTTAGAGGTCTCTTTAGGATGATGTTGAAGATCTTACCAACTCGTACATCTTCAACGACACCAAATCCTAATCGGACAAGAGCTCTTTTTGTCACCTCTCCTGGAGGATTTTTAATTCCTGATTTGGGCTGGACAACGACTTGGATACTTTCGGTTCTATCAAGAACATCTTCTGGTTTAGCTTTAAGTAGTGAATCCACTAGTTTAGTATAAGCTTTCACCAATCCTCCTTTGTCTTCCCTGAATACGTCTTTATCTACTGACTTTGCTTTATCATCCCAGACTCGCATAGTATCTCCCGAAAGTTCATCTGCTACTACGATATGCCCTACTTTAGTAGACCCAAACTCAAGTTTGAAATCAACTAATGAAAGTCCCTCCTGCTTAAAGAGTTCAGATAGATAGTAGTTGACGGATAGGGTCACAGATTTCATGAGCTGTAGAACTTCATAAGTGACTATTCCCAGACCTGTGATTGCCTTTTCTGTAATGACGGGGTCATGGAGATTGTCGTCCTTCAGGAAGAATTCAACAAGAGGACTGGTTAGAACTTTTCCCTTTTCAACTCCATATCTTTGACAAAATGATCCTGCCGCAATATTCCTGCATACTACTTCAATAGGATAAATCTCTACTTTTCTACTTAGAAATCGAGGACCATCCAATGCTCTCACAAAATGTGTATCAACACCTTTGCCCTCCAGGAAACCAAGAAGGAACTCAGTCATGCGACAGGCAAGTTCTCCTTTGTCTTCTATCTCCACTCTTTTCTGTCCATCCCCAGCTGTCATGATATCTGTAAATTCAATAATTACTCTATCATCTGATTCAGGGTCTTGATAGACTTTCTTGACCTTTCCTTCATGAATCAAATCCATAGGTTTCTCTCCTTGGAGTTGTACTAGCGCATAAAACTCTGAGTTAAAATCATGTCGAAACCTCATCCAACTTGTTTTCTTTTGCAGCAGCTGTGATATCATACATGCAGAGATCCAGAGGTGATTGAACATCTTTATTGAGTTTGAGGGATAGCCTCCTCATCTCAGGACTTGTTGGTCCAACGCATGGGGCTCCTGGAACTCGCGGACTGAGATCAAAGACAACAAACTCTGAGTTGTCTGTAATTGCTCCTTGAAGCGAGAACAATCCAATCATCTTTGGTGGGAAGTATTTCTTCACACCCTTGAGTAAAAGTTCTGCTGCCTCATAGACAAGTGGTTTCTTACTTTCTCGCATTGTCACACCTATATGCCCTACCTCCTCATTCACAACTTTGGTATCAATCTTCAATTGTTCCTTTGCTGGTAGATTGAGGAATCCTGTCAGATTAGTTTGGACTCTATCATCAAAACCAACCAAATCTAGATCCCCAAAAATTTCGTTCATTCCATAAGCTTGGAAATTAGCATTGAATCGTGGAGCAATAATAAATTCCTCAATAATTGCATTATCGAGATCTTTTTCTGAAACAATTTCATCTTTGATTAATAACCTACTAACTCTGTCGTAATCAGCTGGTGAAACTGCGTAAAAGAATGCACGTTCAAGTTGCCTGTTTTTCTGTTGCACCTTGACAATCACAAGTCTATCGATTTTGTCTGGTGTAAATATTCTTGGAATCCTGACTCCGGCATGTTCAAGAAACCAGTATTGATCTCTCGGAAGTCCTCTCTCCTCTACTCTCAGTATCTTTCGATTTCCGTAGATAGGAATCCTGAACTCATTTTCAATTTCGTCATATCCAACATAGGCAGAGAATGACCTATTGGGTATCCAGAGTGTGTCTAGATTCTCTAGTCTTCTTTGAACTTTCTCGTCAAGAACATCTTTGAATGAGTCTAGGACAAAGATTTCATCATAGAGATGTTTATTGTAATGGGAATACAGTTGATCTCTTCCTTTCTGACAAACAACAACTGTTCGAAATCCGTGAGCCTTTGCCGAAACTCCTATCTCTTCCGCACTATGGGACCCAATCATTCCAATAGTTGGCAACTTCGATTCACTCAAACTAATCACCTCAAAGCTTCATCAATTCTTCCCATCTCCAAAAGCTCTCTGATTTCAATTGCAATTCTACGACCCATCCAGATGTGCTCTCCAAATTGAAGATAGGAATATGGTGATGATGGTATCCATACATTAGTACCTGCAACAATCCTACCACTGAATTCAAAACTATAGATTTGTTGGTTTTTATCGATAATTGTTTCAATACAGAATGGACCTGGTATGTTCTGACCACTAAGTCGCTGGAAGGCTTCCACAAATGCAACACCCATGTCGTAGTATTTAGCGAGTATCGATTCTCTCAAGACCATTGGTAAGTTTCCAACCACTACAAAGCTGGGTCTGTCATCAAAACGAAGATTCGCATCTACATCAGTTTCGTACCGAATGTCTGCACCAAATACCTCGATTCTTCTCCTTGCCAAGGAGTTGAAATATGTGACAAATACCTTAGTTCCTACAATGTATTCCTGAAATGAGTAGACAACGGATTCTTCCATCTTTTCTCTGACTTCATTCGCATCTTTTGCGATGAAGTATCCCTCACCTCCTGCAGCACCATCTGTTTTTGCTATAACCGGGGAATTGATTTCCTCGATAGTTGCGTATTCTCGTGGTACATTGAAATCCGCATTTTTCATAAGCTTGGATTTGAGCCCCCGGTCTGCCTCCCACTTCAACAATTCTTTGTTACCAAAAAGCCTCAGGTTAGACTTGAGGATTCTCTCAGAGCCTAAATAAGCTACAAATGATCCATGAGGGATTAGGATGATATCTGATAGATCCATTTCCAAAATCTG
>JBHLPA010000197.1:0-5280 GCA_048939935.1 Promethearchaeota archaeon
AAATGAGTGGACAACTACTAGAGGTGTGTATTTTCCTGCAGCAACTGGGATATTATTGATTCCCAAATATTCCAAGACTCGTAGTGTGTTGCTAACACCGTGGTCAACGTAGGATACACCACAAGATACACCAATTCCGATGACTGTGACTGACGGATGTCTTAGAAGGTACATGAGAGCACTGAAGTCATCAGGGCCTGCATCCGTGTCCACGAAGACTTTGATTTCCTCCTGCATATGTGTGTAGGCTCCAATCAATGGAGAACAACTCAGTGTCATTGATAGAACAACAATAATCGGAATTAGTAGCCTTGTGCGTTTCCTCATTATAATCCCTCCAGAAATATATGTCTGAGCTTTGTATTAAATGCCGGACATTGGGAGGAGGGAAAAAGAATTGATTGAACCTCGTCGCAACGTTTTTAATCGACAGCAAGGGAGAAAGACCTCACTGGGCCGGTGGTCTAGCCCGGCTATGATACCGCATTGACAGTGCGGTGGTCACGTGTTCAAATCACGTCCGGCCCACCACTTCTTCTCAACAGTCAGAGAGATAGTTTATACTCTTTCATGTGTAATTCCCAACTGAAGGGGTGATTTTCGGTTGGATGAGTTGAAGAAAATCTGTACATCCTGTGGAAGTGAGCATCTAGCCGGGCCATATGGAACAAAGACATTTGCTTGGTATGGATTGTTTTCCTATGTCAAAAGTGAGGCCTATATTTGCCTTGTCTGCGGACATTTCGAGCACTTTTGCATACAATCAGATATCGATAAAATCCGAAGAAACTTCGAGAAAAGATAAGGGAAACAGCATCACCAGTACAACGTCAGGTGTACTAGTATGAACCTTCTGCCATTAAAGCAAATGAACAAAGAAGTTAAAAGAATAAAAGGCAAAATGTTAACCAAATTTGGTTAATCATCTTGATGTGAGCACTTCATGAAGCCCTTTCGTTTCAAATTTCCAACAGAACAGCAAGAATTCATATGGCAGAGAAGAAGGCGGAATATTCCTCCATCAGTGATTGCTCATGAAATGAATGTTTCACGTGCATTAGTAAGTAAAGCTCAGAGGATTGCGGAGGAAAGGATTAGAAAAATCCTAGTGTACACTGCGTCCGCTTATCGAGTTGAGATTCAGCACATCAGTCCCAGGTATGGTTTTGCAGTAGGTCAGAGCTCTTCAAACAAAACAAAGACATACATTGTATACTCAACTACTTTGGGGACTCAGGTGTGGTTTGATCACGAAGGAGATTGTGAGAATTGCGGGGAGAGGTCAATCTGTGAGAAGATACTCCACACTCTTGCTACTGAATGGGGGTTCCCAATACCAAAAGACTTGCCTCCCACGGAAGCGGTAGAGGAACTCTTCATTAAATTGATGAGGCGTTTAAAATGGAACAAATAGCTACACAAACCCTGTACGATATGGTCAAAGATTGGACTGTCCAACCTTGGGATGGGGACCGATATAGCAGCATTGCTGAGAAACTATGGGATTCCCTTGAGACATGTGGACTAATCGATGGTCCGTTTGGTACGACAATGACTTTGCTTGAATCTTGCGTTGTTGATTCCATTGATGGAATGAACGAAGGCCTACTTGATACGAGTGAAGCAGTAGGCAACATGATAGCACTCCTACAGAATGATGGCTTTGCCAAGGGTGCGAAGATCATCGAGGTTTCTGTCGAAACAAACCCAGTTTGTAGAATTACGAACATCGACAGTTTGTTGCAGAAGGATTGGCCAACTGGACCTCAAAAGCCTCAGTGGTGGAAACGAAGTGTTCGGAGTTTCTGGCTATCTGTGGGAGTCATTTCCTTTGTTACAATGATCATCCTCTGCATCATAATGATTAACTTTGGAATACTGCCGCCAACACAGCTCTTCCTAGGCGTTGGTGTTGGAATTCCAATGTACGCTCTTAGTTATTATTTCCGCTCGGTGGCTACCAAGAGAACGTGGAGAGCAATATTCATTCTTCTTGGTTCTTGTGGCATAGGATTCTGGTTCATCTTACTTCCCGTAACGGTTCTTCTTAACGCCCTTATTCCCCTTGACATTCTTCTTCCATGGTGGCTGGGCATGCCTCTTCTGACAGTTCCGCCCTTGGTATTAGGAGCGTTCATAGGAAACTGGATTGGAAAAAGGCGTGATTATCGACCGTATATGTAAATCATGATACTACTATCATCCTAAGAATCATCTCTGCTAAACGATCTACCAAATGCCAAATCACGTCAGGCCCACCACTTCTTCTGCATTTTGTTATTAGAACAATTTAAACATGATAAGTACATTATCTACAAGGGAGTTCGGATGGAACCGTTAGGGACAATTACCATGTATTTTCCATTTGTGGATGATGAAACCCGTTTGATAATGAAGTCAATAATGGATGCTGCGTATAACTACCATGACTTTGTCTTTCGGCTTGTCGAGAAGGTGTGCACAGAGAAGTCATCTGATGCTCTTGTCCATCTTGCTGCGATACACAATGCCTACCTAAGTAATTTCAGGATTCATAAGCAATTAAGTGAAACGCACGTAAATACGACCATAGCCCGTCCCTATTTGCTGACTTATGATGCGTTCTATGAAGAAGACCCAAGTTTGTTTGACGCAGCCAAAGACGCTATTGAACAGATAATTTCGTCTAGTCCTGACGAGTTTGTTGCGTATCAGATGTATGACTGCGCCGGACATATCGGGAGACTGACTGCCCCTAGGGATTCATATGAGATTCAGGCATTTGAAAAAATGGAAAGGCTGGTAGAGGACAATGAGGCATTCTCATGTTTTAAGTCGAATGTTCTAGAACATAAAGCGTGGCAATATGAGCGGAGTGACCCAAAGGAAGCAATACGTTTCTATGAACTTGCCTACGAAGTCGCAATGGAGCATGATGATCAAGTCAATGCAGCTTCGCATTTGAGTGCGATGGCATTTTCTGTTAGGAACTTCGATACAACGAAGGCGCTCAAACTAATCAGCAAATCTGAGGCCCTATCAAGGTCACAGGGTCATTCTTATTCAATTGCAGACATGCAGAATCTCAAAGGCATAGTTCACAATAGTCGTGGCGAATTCAGTGCATCAGTTGAATGCTATCAAGAATGTATCCGTCTTCATGAGAGAATAGGAGCACCTACAATGTCAGTAATGCCACACAATATCGCTTGGACATACAACGAGATGGGGATGGGCGAGGAGGCACTGGAATGGGCGATGATGGCAATTGATACTCTCAAGGCCCATCCGAGTCATCAGCCCTTAGCTTATTTCGAAGTGGCACGTGCATTAGTCAATCTAGGCCGCCTAAAGGAAGCTCGAGAGTATCTCGAAGAGGCTCAGGAAAGAGGTTTGAAGATTGCAGATGAGGTCTTTCTTCAAAATGGGTATATTATCAGCGGCCAGCTTGAAATGAGAGAGGGGCGTCATCTTGATGCACTATATAGCTTTGAGAGATCCTTTGAGATATGTGAACGAACCGGGAGACAGAACCGTCTTAACTCCAGTCTCGTCAAACTTACAGAATGTGAATTAGCCCTATTTGAAAACAATAAAGACACCCAATTCGATGAAACATCCGGTCCTTGGATGGACCGACTGGAAAGGGAAACAAATGAGAGAGACATTCCCGGCATTCAAGGCCGTATGCTACTCCTGAAGGCAGAACTACGACTAAAACAGGGAAGGAAGGATGATGCCGCTTTGTTATTGAGCAAAGTCATAGAGCTCGCTGAGAATCCGGAAATGAGATATCTTCGTGAAAAAGCTAATTCGCTGCGCAGTTTAGCTAGTGCTCTTTAGTTACGCGTTGAAATCAAGTCCGGCCCACCACTTCTTGTTGATTAATAGTCATACTAATTGAAAGAAATCCATAGAGATAAGAAACTGAGTAGTGGTCACGCCTCATGAAGCTGTTCCGTCATCTCTCCTAGTGGTAGCCTCTTGTGTCTATTGGGACAACCTTCGCACTCCACGTACTTTCCGCAGTTGAGTTGCAGAATATCTTGGTCCACTAAGAACTTGGGAAATTCTTGGTAGACAGATGTGTCAATCTCATCTTCAATACCGCAAGAGTAGGTGTCGTAGAGATCAGCAAAGAGACCTATGATCTCATTCAAGACTCTCCTATGCATCCCTATGTCATCCTCATCATCAACCGAGATAGCGAATATCAAGTCTTCTTTGGGCATAAGCATGAATCTCAGACCGCTCAGTCGTATCTCTTTCAATGTTTCAGCTGATAGCTCATTACCAAAATTACTCAGGGAATATATGAAACCGCCGAGTTCCTCTGTGTTGTCGCACATTGAGTGACACTCACCGAAGTTCGAGCAAAGCAGCGCGCGACCATTCTTGTCAAGAATGAGGAGGTTTCGAATCATGTGGCTCAACTCGAAGAAGCCGAAAAGAGGTTAATGAAGCCTGTTTTTCGTGCATTATCTAGAAATACATTCCAGCACGTTCAGGGAATCGTTTTCTGAAGGTCCGCTCAGCTGAATGGTCCAGAGATATCTGCCTCTTAAGAATCTCAGGACTCAATGATCCTAAGTCGGGCCTCATGAGGACTGGACCCCTAAGAATTGGAGTGGGTGTATCTGCAGAGATGTCATCAATTGATTGAGGGATTCGTTTTAGAATCTCATCAAGACTGAGTCTTGGTCCATGTTCTCCTGTGATTGAATTGATGATTCCGCGTAGATCTGATTCGTTCAGAGGGCGAAGTCCAAACTCAGGTGAGGTGCGAATTGTATCTACAATGTCACAAGATTCGGGAAGCTCAATCCCAGCCCCAGTGAATTCGTATGGATTGATGGGGATGAGCTTCAACTGAAAGGCGGAGTCAGAACTGAGGACAAGCATCTCATTACGGGGTGTGCTCATGATATGCCACCCTCTAGGACGCTCTGAGTATTGCCTGAGGATACGGGGCAAAATCTTGTCTGCTGGTTCAGGACGAGTCACTGTTCTTCACTAATATCTCAACACATACGTAAAAAGCACTATCGGTAACTGCGTGTAGGTTTCAGATGAGGAGAAAGTTTCTTAGCTTGATTTTTCAAGGCCATGTGGCTAATAATTCTCCAAGTGGCTGAGACCTCTCTACAGACCCATGCACGACATTCCCTCTTTGTTCAAGTTCAACCAGTATCTCTGAGGCAATCCTGTCAATATCTCGGACGTCATCAAGTACATATCGAAAAGTGAGTGGTAGACCTTTCCTCTCTACTCCAATTGCAGTCAGAGTCAGTCTTCTGAGCC
>JBHLPA010000198.1:0-5253 GCA_048939935.1 Promethearchaeota archaeon
AATGGACAGCAACATCAGACATTACTTTCTGGCAACCCGATGAACTTTTCATTGAATGGATGACCTTTCTCTATGGAATATGGGAAACGGTTGAATATCTCTAAAGAACAGCAAGATGATGAAAGGATGTCACAGGAAGGACCAAGAGATCTTGACAGAGTCTTCAAGGCTCTAGGAAATGAAACTCGTAGAAAGATACTGCAGCTCCTCGCACAGGGAGACAGGTATCCATACGAGTTGAGCAAAGTCCTAGGTCTCACACCACGTGGTGTATTCAAACATCTAGAGGCATTACAAGAAGCAGGGCTCGTAGAACGACAGCACGGCGAAAGCGAAGTTGGTCCCGATCGAGTCTATTATCGACTAAATATGCGATTTGGACTTTCTACGACAATCTTACCTGGATCATTTGCTGTAAGAATCATAAGTCATGATAGAACTGGGCAGAGACTCATCGTGCCCCGAGGATTCATAATACCAGAAGCAAGACCTGATGTAGCTGCAGTAAAGAGTCTCCTCAGAGAGCTTGGGAAAGTAAACAGACGACTGGAAAGCATTGATGAGGAAAGAATGAGGTTTGCGTCTGTTAGAAGCAGGATAATACAACAAATAGAAGCGATTATGGAACACGCGCAATGGGATGAAGAAAGCTGTCAGAAAGTACGGTCTTTGATAAATCCAATTCGTCATCAGGTTGATGAGAGCGTCCAGGACAGTGAAGATGCGTGGTCAAGTACAGTTCGAGAAGCACTCAAGTTGTTTGAGAGAATGCTTGCAACAAGGCCAGGAGTATCTGAAGAACCAGACTCTGAAGAGGATGAAGACATCCTAATTGATATCGAATAATTACCAATTCCAGATGATTTTCCAGTCTGACCTTCGTTCAGTCACCATGCTTGGAACATATTCTATAGGGTTGTAGGGTAGTTCTACACCTTTTGCCTTTTTCACAGTGAGATAGTGTTTCCCCCTCGAAGTAGTGAGAGTTATGATACCTTGTGCAAGTGAGAATAATTGATTGATTGTTACTTCATCTGCTGTTTCTGCGTGTACAAGATAGAACTCATTTGAGCCAATCTTGATACTCTCCTCGACACATTCTTTGAAGAATTGCACAACGTCACGAGCTGAGAAATCTATCAATAATGGTGTTAAACCTTCAAAGGTGATAAGATTTGGAATTAGGTCCTTTCGTAGACTTCTTAGTTGAATATTGATCTCATGAAGGTGTGGTGAACAGGTATACTCACCGAGAGTGTCTTGTCCGTATCCTACCTCCATAATTTTGAATCCATTTCCTTGCATTTGGGCAAGCTCGGTCATCAGAGCCCTATTCCTTGCTTCAGTAACTACTTCCAAGGTGGAGAGACCTAGATCTATAGCCCTTCTGATGAGGGTTAACATGAATAGATCATAATGACTGTCTTGGGACGCCATAACAAGGAAAACATAACCCTTGGGTGGTTTAGTGAGCAAATTATCTATAATGCTGAATTTTGAACCGTTTGTATCTGATGGTTCTCCACTCATATGATAGCACACTCACTCATTCAGTTATTCCAAGATGTTTTCTTATAGTTGCTACAAGGGCTTTCCCCGAGAATGGTTTGACGATATACTCGTCAGCACCAGCGGCTTCACCTCGTTCAACATCACTACTAAGACCTTTTGCGGTGAACATTAGAATCGGCGTAGATTTGAAGGTAGCATGTTCTTTCAATCTTTTACATACTTCAAATCCATCAATTGTGGGAAGCATCACATCAAGAAGTATCAAGTCGGGGATTTCTTCATGAGCGAGTTCTATTGCTTCCTCTCCATCTCTAGCTACCACCACTTGGAAACCATGTTTCTCAAGGAATGTCTTTGCTAAATCGGTGGTCATCTGTTCATCATCGACGACTAGTATTTTCTTGTTTTTGTTATTGTTCATCTTTTTCACCGGTGGTAGATGGTTAAGACATTTCTATGAAGCCCAAAATGCCTGTACTCCAGCTTACGATGAGGATTTTGTTTGTTTTCGTGACATTTTGACTTCATTATGAACACCTTATACTATTGGCACTAATTCATAGTCTAGGAATCCCTTTGATAACAAGGGTCGCACTGCAAGATAGTTAGTCCGAGGACTGACTCCACATACACTCAGAACTCCACTTAATTCTTGAACCCGTAAATGAACACCGTAGGCTAATGATCCACTCTTCAAATTCTGTTGTTCGCCAAGAATACTGATGGTAGCTCGTTTGGTCGTAGGTAATGATGCAGTAATCTCAGCCATCATTCCTTTGACATCAGTTATCCCATACTTGTTCTCAAGTGTGTCAAGTGAGAACAACTCAGTGGCTTCTGCATTGAATTTGCGTTCTAGTTGAGTTGTTTCATACCGAATTTCCTGTAGAGTCTTCCATGGGTCACCATCAATGGCTCTCACATTCTCCAGTTGTCCAAGAGCATGTCTTCCAAAGAAGACCACTTGATCCTCTACAAGTTTTTTGTCTACAAAATGACTCAACCCGTGTGTGAATTGATCTGGAGACCACCCTTCAGGCAGGAGAATCACAGCAGGCCGTTCCAGTTGAAGATGGTTTGAGAGAAAGGGGATGTATATGGTTTCCAGGTATGGTGCAGCTAAATTCTCCACTTCTATAAGGCTGAGCATCCCCTTTTGAAAGCCACCACCAAGAATTCCATCTAGACTACGATTTCCAGTTGATATTCTTTCAGGAGAGGGATCCTTGATTGGTTCTCTCTCAACTGTGATAGGAGGAAATTGATGCACATGCCATGGTATATAGGTAAACCGGCCATTATTCAAGGTGAAGAGGAAAGTGTCTTGTTTTAGTGGTATGGAACGCATTTTCTCAATAGACATTTGTCTATGCATTCTTTGGTCTTCACGATGTTTCTTCAAGCGAATTATAGCATCTACCGAATGATTCAATGGTCGATTTATCTTGTCATCCCAGTCTCCTTCTGTTACAAGTACAAGTTTCTTGTTTTCATTTCGTGCCGCATAAATCAATGATTGCTGGACTTGATATCTGATTGCTTGTCGAACAGGCATCATAAAATCAGTCCATGAATCGATGATTACTACATCAGTTGATTCTGAAATGTTGTCCTGTCCGAGTAGACTGGAGAGTTGTTTATGTAAGGGTACTTCATGAAGATTAATACCTCTCATTGATCTCCAGTAATGAGCAAGCACATGTCTTTCCGACCAATTTGGGAGAGCGGAGAGTTCTTTCTCAGATTCGGAAGCTGATTCCGCATTTGAAAGGATGAGGAGCGATTTCTCAAAATCACGAAACACCTCATTAACAAAAAGTGTCTTTCCTGTACCAGGTTTTCCCGTCACTGCAATGACATACCCATAGGCTGAGCCTAGTGCATCCCTAATGCTTGGAGGAATTGAGCCTTCATTGCTCATTTCAATTGACCCCTTGCTTGCGCAGATGGAGTTCTCTTGTTTTGGAATATAAGCGTATTCTGCTCATTTATTCTAATCACTCTTGTGATAATATTACTATAGGCAGCTAGAACTAACTCGCAAGTTTAGAAATGAAATCTTTGAAGTGTGGACATAAACCACCCATCCAGTAAAGATTGCCAAAGCATTCCTTACGGAGACCCAACCTTTCGACCCTGCACTCGAAACTCTTCTCACCATCAAAAAAAACACAGAGATCACTATCAGATTTGATATCTTCTAAGACCTTCTTCCTGACATCTTTCATTAGATTTTGTTCAGGAGAGTCAGACCAATCGTCCTTTGGTCCCAGAACCGAACGTATCTTTGAAACTAGCTTACTATCAGGCTTTTTCCCAGCAGCCCACATGGCCACAAGCGCACTGACTTCGGCATTGAATCCATACAATAGATGGTCAATCTCAAAAGACACTTCTTTAGCAGATTCATAGGCGGTTATTGCTTCATCATATCGTTGGAGAATATAGTTTGCATCACCTGAAAGGAACAGTGTAAGTGCAAGGGTGGATTTCATTCCTGCACCTTCTGCAATTGCTATAGCCTCATTGTATAAACGAATTGCCTCTTCTGTGTCTCCTTTTCGGAGAGCTACATCACCAAGATTGACGGTTGCTGTCGCAATACCCAAGACGTATTCTGCCTCTTGGCTTATTTCAAGAGCTCTTCGGTTGTAGGTTTCCATTTGTGGTAACTGATCAAGTGCTCTATCAACCTCACCTACATTAATGAGTGTGGCTGCAAGTCCAACCTGGTTGTTAAGCTGTTGTTGAAGTAGAAGAAGTTCTTCAAATTGATCTCTCGCTTCTTGTAATCGTCCCATGTTGAGGTGGATTACACCTCTAAGTCGTCGTGCATTTGCTACACCCATTAGATATCCCATGCGTTCATATGACCTTAATGCAGCAGTCACAAGACTCAATGCTCTATCGTGTTCATAAGACTCTTCTAAGGCACGGCCTCTATAGAATTTGATATCATTCAGAGCTAGTTGATGGTCCAAGTGAGTTGCAGTATCCTGAGCTGAATCTAGTCTAATCAGAGCTTCCTCTCGAGATTCTGCTGAAACAGCAATTGAAGCGAGTATTATTCTTGCTGTCAATAGAGCAGCCTGTACCATGTTCCGAATATCAGTATCTTTTGCAGTCGCTTGTGTGACCTTTTCGATGCTTTCAGAAGCAACTTCTTTTGCGTGGTCTGTATATCCTAGATCTATCAGCACCGAAGCGAGTTGACCGGACAACTCTGCAAATGCAATGTAGTCTTTGGCTTGCCATGTCTGGTTAGTTATGTTACGCAGATTATTCAACCATCGGGGATCAAGACTTTGTCGGCAATATGCAGCCGCCGCATACCCCTTTGCTGTTAGATTAGATGTATCTTTGGCAAGAATCTGATTAAAGCCATACATCCCCCGTAGAAAGCTAGCTTTTGCACACATCGCAATAAAGGAAGGACTGCGATTTTTAAATTCACCACTCCCAACATATTCAACCAAGACATCCGTGAACAACATAAATCGGTCCTTACTCGAACGAGATTGAGGCTCAACACGATTTGATAATTCTCTGATTTCAGTATCCTCTAACCCGGTCTTATACATCATGAATTCGGGGATTATTGGATCTTCCTGCACTGTTTTAATCACCATTTTCTGGTGAGCCTGTTAGTTCCTGCTCCTCTTTTGTTGTCGCTGTTCTTGGCTATCAAAAGGCTTCTAGTGGTTTTCTTCGCGAAGATAAAACAAAACGTCAAAATAAGGT
>JBHLPA010000199.1:0-5233 GCA_048939935.1 Promethearchaeota archaeon
CCATCCAGATGATTCTGGCAAAGAACTGACCTATGATGCAGCATTAACCGATTTGATGAGAGCAATTCTCCCAATAACACGTGTTGCGTTTCCAACTGCTTACTCTGATATGGGGACTAACATCTGTCCAAACGTTTTATCTAAAGAGAATGATTTGTGGTCTTTAATGATTGATATCCGATCAATGACAAATGATGGTGAAGCAGTCCAGTCTGCATTTGAGGCTTCTCTGAAAGGTAAGGTAGACCTCTTTTCCCTCACAGTTCATGCAGGAGTTGGTTACGTAGACTGTGATCCTGAGTCACAACTGATTAAAGCAGCACGCTGGGCGCTTGAGAAAGAGGGAATATCCTATAGAATCATTGAAGGCTTTGGGGCATCAGACTCCCGTTTCTTTGCAAGAGAAGGTGCAGACCTCTTTGATTTTGGACCCATAGGTGATAATGTTCATGGGGCCAATGAATGGGTATCAATAAGGACTCTCAGAGAGGATGCTGAATTTTTCAACACTTTGATTGATGTGCTTCTAAGGAAACCTGGTTCAATCTAAAATGGTGGTCACATGCTATGTATTCATTTGTATCCTACCTTTCAATAGGAGATATTGCCACTACCAGCTTTTCGTCACCAAAGATATATTCTTCTCGGAAATCTCCTGAGGGTTTTTTCGCCTGTTTCAATTCAGTAGATAGAGTTTCTTCTGAGATATATACCTCATGAACCTCCACTGCTTCAGCCATTAGCTGACTTGACGCAAACTGAACCCTTATCCTGTCGTTTACGTTGAGATCAGCTGATTTTCTTAGGTTTTGAACACGCCTCACGAACTCACGTGCCAAGCCCTCAAGCTTCAATTCATGCGTCAGCTCGGTTGTCAACGCAGCAAGATAGGGTCCTTCTGAAGCAGTCGAAAATCCTTCTTTAGCCTGAACAATGACCTCAACCTCCTCTGGTAAAATCTCGAACTTATCACCATTCAAGGTAACTTCTATTGAATCCCCATTTTGAAGCGTTGTTGCTGTTTTTCGTGAATCTAGTTTCAATATTGCTTTTCTCAGTTCAGGGAAGCGAGAACCATATTTTTGACCCAACTGTCTTGGAAGTGGCTTGAGTTGATAGCTTACGACCTCTGCTGTGACATCTAACAAGCGAACGCTTTTGACATTCAGTTCATTAGCTATCAGGCCTGTATAATTTGAAACAACATCACGTTCACTATCCAATCCAACAGCAAATGCAATTTCAGATAGTGGTTGCCGAAGTTTGATGTTGGCTTGATTTCTTGCCGCGTGACCCAGTGAAACCAAGCGAAGTATGAACGCCATGTCATTGTTAAGTTCTTCATCAATCGAATCACTCTGAGGCCAATCACAAAGATGTACACTCTCAGGTGCATCTGATTCTATGTTTTGCGTTAGATTCTGATGCATTACTTCTGATACAAAAGGTACGAAAGGTGCGAGAAGCCTTGAGAGAGTCACAAGAACCTGATACAAAGTGTCATATGCTGCATTCTTGTCTGCATCAACCTCCCTACTCTCACCGGTTTCTGCCCAGAAACGTCTTCGACTTCGTCTCAGATACCAATTACTCAGATGATCGATGAACCGGTCTATAGCTGCCGTCGCCATATGTGGTTCATAGGAATTCAATGAATCTGTTACTTCTTGTATGGTTTCATTCATCCTTGAAAGAATCCATTTGTCCAATAGGCTTCTGGAGAGTTCATGATCATTATTAGGGAACCAACTATCAATGATTGCATAAGTGACGAAGAATGAGTACACATTCCATAACGGTATGAGAAATTGCCGCCTTACCTCATCTGCTCGATGGTACCCAAAGGCTAGGTCTTTTTCAGGTTTATGAGAACAGTAGACCCACCTCATTACATCTACTCCCATTGTATCTGCTGCATCATTGAACTCCACCATATTGCCCCATGATTTGTGCATCGGCTGTCCATCCTCTGCAACCAAAGTGGCATAAGTAAAGACCTCTCTAAATGGTGCTCTACGCTCAAGGGTAGTACTCATTGCTAGAAGACTGTAGAACCAATTCCTGAATTGTCCTGGAAAACTCTCACTGATGAGTTCTGCTGGGAACCACTTCTCCCAATACTTTCTGTCAGAGTTATATCTCATTGTGCTCATAGCAACGATACCTGCATCCAACCAGGGATTCCCAACATCAGGAATTCGTTTCATCTTCTCCTTGCACTTGCTACACTCTATCTCAACCTCATCTATGAATGGTCGATGAGGTGAGTGCCCTTCGAACTTGTCCCATCCAGAAACGGCTCTTTTCTTTAGCTCCTCCCGACTACCTACTACATCAAAATGACCACAATGTGAACATTCCCATATTGGTAGAGCAAGACCCCAATACCTTTTCTTTGAAATCATCCAGTCATCCATGTTTCGTAACCAATCTAATTCTCTCTCTTTTCCGAATGATGGATACCATGTTGTTTCCTCGTTTACCACTTCCATGATTTGATACCTAAGGTTCCTCTGTTTCTGCTCCTCTGTCACATCTTCATAGGGGATGTCTAATTTTGTTCCCATGGAAATGAACCATTCGTCTACTAATCGAAAGACCAATTCTTCTTGGCATCTCCAACAGACCGGATATCTATGGGTATAGTCCTCAATCTTGTACGCCACGCCTTTTTCCTTTAGATTGTCAAATATCAATGGAGCGACATCCTTCACATTCATACCTGACAACCAATCAAACCCATCTATGAAGAAACCATTTTCCGTAAGTGGCGCAATGACAGCAAGGTCTTCTTCTTTAGAGAGTTCGAAGTCTTCCGCTCCACATCCCGGAGCTATGTGTACGATTCCAGTACCTTCCTCTTCTCCGACCTCATCCCAAACAACTACCCTGTGATTTCCAGCAACTCCATGGTCTTTTTGGGCTGGGAGCTCATCAAACGGTCCGTGGTATACCCATCCTTCCATATCTAGCCCGAGAAGTTCTCCCACAACTTCATAGTCTCCTTTCAACATATGCAAGGTTCTACTACTGAGGTATAGGATCTCATCGCCTTGCTTTACCTTTGCATAGGTTAAATCTGGACCAACTGCAGCAGCTACATTACTACTTAATGTCCAAGGGGTTGTCGTCCAAACAAGGAGGCTCTCATTCGGTCGATCCACTAGTGGAAATCTCAGTGTTATACTTGGATGTGTCAGCTCGCGGTATCCCTCAGTGACAATCTCATGTTGACTAATCCCTGTCCCACAACGAGCACACCAAGGCATCACATCCCGTCCCTTGTATATCCACCCTCTATCGTGACATGATTTTAGCATGGACCAGATTGTATAGTTGTTCTCTTCAGAGAGTGTGAAGTATGATCCTCCAATTTCCGGAGTACCCAATTTTCCGACAAGTTGTTCGACTGTGTCTGTAACAGGACCAAATGAGCCTTCGATTGTCATAGTCGCGAAGGGATCTTCACCAAGTCCATCGTGCAACTTCTGTAGAGTATCTAGATTATCCCAATCCATCCAATAGCCTAATCGTATGCTTTGTTCTGTTTGTACGGAAGCATACTTCAATACACGTTGCTTGCATAATATAATGAACTTCTCTAGCCCATATTCCTCGATATCTTGCTTACCCTTGAAACCTAAATCCCGTTCTACATTGACCTCGACCCACAACCCTTGACAGTCAAAACCATTCTGATAACGAGTATGGTGCCCTTGCATACCTTTGAAACGATGGTAAAGATCTTTGTAGGTACGACCCCATCCATGATGAACACCCATGGGATTGTTTGCTGTGATAGGGCCATCAAGAAATGACCAGATCGGCCCCTTAGCTCTTAGTTTCTTTAATTTCTCAAAGGTTTGCGATTTCTCCCAAAACTTGAGTGTTTCCTTTTCCTGAGCAACGAAGTCAACTTGATTGGGTACTGGTTTGAACATCTTCTTCACCAACCTCGGAATAGATATTTACACCTTTCAAATGCAACATGATATTTCCATTTGGAAATAAAACGCCTCACAAAATGTTTTGAATAGCATTCAAAAAATCGGTCAAGCATGTAATCAGAGAATGGACTACAATTGCTTTCACATGGGTTAGTGAATTTGGCAATCCATCCTTTTCACCTATCCGCTCTCTAAAATCTCATTCTGACTCAGTTAAAAATCTTAGGCTAGCAATATTTGACCAGTAGGAGGTCCGACCAATGTTTAATTGAAACTTCTAAACCTCCAGTAATGAAGTGTTTGCTATGAGTGCACTGGAAGAAAGACCTCTTGACAAACTTGCCGATATGATTTACAACATCCTCTGGCAGGATCTCCTTCAAGTATGGAAGGCAGTTAGAACTAAAATGGATGCTGAGGGTGCAGATGCTGTGAAAGCTGCGTTTGAGGAAGCTGCTGAACGATTTGTCAAGGGACCATTCGAAGACCACCTTGAAGTTCGATGGGGAATGGATCTCTGTGTTCACTGCAATGATGACAATATAGAGAAGAATGGTATTGCATACGTAGAATCCAGTGGAGACGGACTTGAGTTCAATCAGTGTTTGAATTGCAGGATTGGAATTTTGTATAGACTCGTGAAAGCAAATGCTACTATGGACACCTACACAATTGGTCTTGGTGATCCAGAGCAGTTCAATGGAATGTCAATTTACTGGAACGCTATTGTCCCTGAAGAAATGGAAAAATTCCTACCTTCTTACGAGATTGTTGATGGTGAGGGTCAATGGGTGGGTACTATTTCTTTTGATGATGCATTCAATGTGAGATATCTCCCCTTCTCTGCCATGACCGAGTCAACTCCTCGCGATTCAGAAAAACCATGGACTACAGAGCTTCCAGGGGCTGTGAAACAAACGGTTGATGCTTTCCTTGAAGAGGCAAGATATCAGGTTGAAGTTGCTCTTTTGCTGAAATAATAATGGTGAGGATTTTGGGTGAAAAACTAGTGAGGGATAAAATCCCTGATATAATCCGTGAGAAGGGTGGAAATCCCAATGTGAGGATTGCTGGGCCTGATGAGCTCGATGTGTTACTGCGCGAGAAGATTGTTGAAGAGGCCAAGGAGTTTCTATTTTCTGGTGATACTGAAGAGCTTGTTGATATTCAGGAAGCCATTGATGCACTTCTCAAACTTAGGAAAGCAGACCCTGCACTCATCGAAATCCAACGTCATTCTAAACTTCTTGCTCGTGGGGGCTTTACTGAAGGATATGTACTTGTTA
>JBHLPA010000200.1:0-5214 GCA_048939935.1 Promethearchaeota archaeon
TTCCACCAAAATTATGAATCATGATTCGATATAGATTAATGAATCAATATTCATAAAAATCTTTTTACTTTATTTTTTGCGCGTTTGCCATTTTGAATCGAGTTTATCCACCAATGACTACTAATTCTATACACACATCTAATTGTAATTAGATACCAACTGAATGAGCTGATGTATTGACAGAGGTTTGAGATCAGATAGAAGTGTAGAGTGCTCATGCTTTTCTGTAACAGTAGGATGATAGCATCTCTCTCCTTGCAGAATCTTAGAGGTGCAGGCTTAGACGGGGTCAGGTAATCAGGGAACTTTCCCGTTCCTCACACTTTTGAACACTCTTTCATTTTGATAATTAGCGTCTAGGCAAAAATCACTTCTTTGTAGAGTCAGTAGCCTAGTACTATTCCGAGAATTTAAAATCAGACCATTGACAAAATGAGAATGAGTGTAGTATTCCCAAGACATACACTCGCCCATTACTCAACTTCCAAGGGGCTTTATCATGGCTACAATTCTGAAGGCATCGACGAAGATTCTCGATTTGGCTAAAGAGTATCCTTTCCTGTTTGATACTCTTGTTGAAATCTCACCAAAACTCAAACGACTGCAAAATCCAATCTTGCAAAAGACTATTGGCAGACGCGCTACTCTAACTGATGTTTCTAAACTCTCGAAGATTCCATTGAACCGATTGTTCGTTTTACTGTCCGAATCAATCTCGGAAAAAACTAACGAAAGCGTGGTCATTGACAAAGAAGGCAAGGAGAAAGGTGAATGGCAAGAAGAACTTGAGAGAAGGCAAAGGAAACTGAAGGACCTCGTTTTGGGGCTGCATGAAGGGGAGGATCTTGAGAAAATGCAGTCACAATTTAAGGAGATCCTTGTTGATGTCAGTGCAACAGAGATTGCTGACATGGAGCAGTCACTGATTTCCTCTGGTGAGCTTACAGCACAACAGGTCACAGCATTATGTGACTTACATGTACAGGTGTTCAAGGAATCATTGGATGTCCAAGAAAAACCCGAAACCATCCCTGGACATCCAGTCCATACTTACATGAACGAGAACAAAGAGGCTCAGAAACTAATAGGTATCTTAAAGGAAAACCCTGATGACGAAACTGCACTGGAGGAGCTGAAGAGGATTGTCGTACATTATCAAAGGCTACAGAATCAGCTCTTTCCATTACTTGAGAAAGCAGAAATCACAGGCCCCTCGACGGTGATGTGGGCAAAGCAAGATGAAATCCGCGATCTGATCAATAACGTGGATGAATCAAATCTCAATGACCTCTTGGCTGCTATTGAAGACATGATCTACAAAGAAGAGAATATTCTCTTCCCAATGTCATTAGAGAACTTGTCAGAGTACGATTGGGCAAAGGTCCGAGCTGGTGAGGAGGAAATAGGATATGCTTGGATTAATCCTGGCGATGAATGGAAACCTATCACTCCCATAGATATCCATCAAGCAGATCAAGAGCCTGAATCTCCTAGAATCACCTTGAATACAGGCAGTCTGACTCTGAAGGAAGTAGATCTGCTTCTTAGGCATATACCAGTTGACATCTCGTTTGTAGGTGTTGATGAGAGAGTGAAATACTACTCTGCAACAGATGACCGCATTTTTCCCAGGAGTCCTGGAGTAATCGGACGAGGCGTAATCAACTGTCACCCTCAGAAGAGCTATGAAAAAGTTCAGAAAATCCTGAATTCATTCAAAGAGGGTCTTCAAGACAAGGCAATCTTTTGGATTGAATTGGACGGGCGTTTTCTAGTAGTATCCTATTATGCTGTAAGGGATGACAATAGAGAATTCATGGGGACATTGGAAATTACGCAAGATGTTACTGAAATCAGAAGTTTAGAGGGTGAGAAGCGACTTCTTGATTGGGAATGAAACTAATTCTATGATTTTATTTCTCGATTCAAATTATGAAACAGCTTGCTCAGTCCTCGGACAGAGAGAGGTGCAGGCTATGGGCGGGGTTGGCTAACGGGACCTTTCCCTAGCCTTGCATAGTTGAGCCACCCTTTCTCTTTTACAATGTCTATCCAAACTGACGAAACTGTCATTCACTATCCAGATTTCAATGAAATTATAAGTAGCTATCAATATTATAAGTCATGATAGATATGAGCGAAACAACCACCATTCCACTGACAAAAGAAACCCGTGACCTCCTGAAGAGATATGGTCAGAAGGGAGAAACCTATGACGAGCTGATCCGTCGACTTCTGCTGGTTGCTGAACAGGTGGAGTTTGCTAGACGACAGAAACGAATTCTCGAGGACGAGGAGTTCGTGCCCCTTGACCAGTTATAGGGTCCTTCTTTCTCAGACTGCAGTTTCACAGCTGAGTCTGCTAAATACAAGACAGAAAAAGAGAGTCAAGGACGCGCTAGCGAACCTTGAGGAGGATCCATTCAGAAAAAGGTCTGGTGCTGATATCAAGAAGCTTGTCACTCCAGATGAACCATCTCTTTACAGACTACGGATTGGTGACTATCGTGCAATCTACTTTGTTGTAGAGAACGAGGTCAAAGTGACTGAAATAATTCATAGAAGTAAAGGGTATAAGTGGCTTGAGTAGACAGTTTTCAAACTGGTAAGAGGTAGAGGCTGACGGGATCCGGTAAATACTCATCAGCCATTGTAAGAAATCCCTATTCCTGTCTTCCATAATATCTTGATATTCTTCTCATATCCTCAACTACTTTCTTATAGTCTGAATAGTTCGGCACCGATGTATTCCTTCTAGAATTCTTTGCTTCAGCCAATTCACTACCTCCTCTCTCTTGTTAGGCCATTATGTATACAATAAAATTATATTTGTAATATGATTGTATACTTTTTGTATTCATGTCGATATAAGATTATCCATGAATCACACTGATGGCAATTTGAGGGCTAAAGCCCATTAGATATTTGAACGAAAAGCATAGGAGCGGTCAATGATATGAGTGAGAGGAAAGGAGTAACTTCAGACCAACAATCCACTGAAGCGGTTGACAAAGATATTGAAAAATCCACTAAAGTATTAATGATAGATTTCAACCAAACAGAACTTATTTCACAAGAGAATATTCTGATTAAGGCCTGTGCAAAACCATCAGATTCCTCTTCAACAAGATGGGTACACGTGAATGGAGAAACTGATACGGAATCCATTAGTCAAATTGGAAAGCAATTTGACATTCACTCACTCATTATGGAGGACATCCTGAATACCAAACATCGACCCAAGCTGGACATGGAACCTGACCAATTCTGTCTAATACTTCGTGACATGAGATTGGATGAGCATCAGCAATTAGAATCTGAACAAATTAGCATAGTAATCGGTCCTGGTTTCGTTTTGTCATTTCAAGAAAGTGATGTACCTCTCTTCACACAGATCAAAAACAGAATATCAAACCCGAAGAGCAGGATACGGAAAAGTAAGTCAGATTTCCTGGGATATTCATTGATTGATATAATTGTGGATCGTTACATAGCATCGATAGACACTCTGGCTGACCAAGTCGAAGAACTTGAGGACACAATACCTCTTCTTGATAAGAACACGCCAAGCTCAATCTATAGACTCAGACATATGATTGGAATATTCCAGAGAAATGTGAGACCCCTCAGAGAGGCAGTCTTTAGGCTACTAAGAAACGAATCTGGAATCATTGAAACTTCAACAATGCCATATCTAAGGGATCTCTATGACCATCTCCTCTACATTGGTGAGATGGCTGACACCTACAAAGAAACTCTGTCTAACATGCTTGAGATTTATCTCTTGGGTCTTGATCGTAAGACTAACGAGATCGTCAAGATTCTAGTAGTTGTGTCAACCATTCTCTTACCCTTGACATTCATTGCAAGTTTTTTTGGGATGAATTTTCGAAACATGCCCTTTGATTGGGAATATGGGTATCCTTTTGTTATTATTGCGATAGTCTTGATCGGTGCAATCCTTACGTTCTATTTTCGCAGTAGGAAATGGATCTAGTGAGAGGACACTAGACGCCCATTCGTTATAATCTTCATTCACTCTGATTACTTGCCTTTCCTGACTTTGCCAAAGCAGCCATTCTCACCATCAAGCGATTCACCTCAGCAATTGCTCTCCTCATCCGACAATGCTGTGCTTTTCTTTGGGTAGCACTAGCAAGAAATGACCATGACCTCCGATTCCTTTTGATATCAAGGATGAAGCACCCTACCAAAGAGTCAGGAAGATATTTACAATCAACTGAACGTGTCTTACAGATTCCACTAGCAGTAATTTTCTTGAAGAGCCGTATCATTGATGGTGAATCAAGAGATATGGCATAATCCAATTCTATCCCTTTGATTTCATCTCTCAATTTATGTGTGACCAGTCCATTATGGAGAATCTCCACAGACCATTCATACCTGTCGCCATGAGTACCCCCTCCTACTCGGTGTATTATTATGTCCCCCCTCTCAAGTTTGGTTTTGCCTGCAATCATCTCTTCTAAAAGACGGGAGATCTGTTCATTTGTTATCTGCTCGTGAAGTGTCCTAGTTTCAGGACATCCTGCTATGGTATCTTCAGACAAACCTCGGTGAGGAACTGCCACCGCATGTTGATTTACAAACTGACAGAAATGATTGACTTGCCGGCGTACTGGATGTGTTCCATCATCCATTATAGTCCCAGTCGAAACTGGGGTTCTTGAAGGACAATTTGAGTCTAAATATTCGTCTTTCAAACCCAACATATGACCGAAATGATGTGCGACCACTGTTTCAGAGTCTGTAGTATCCCAAAGAAGCATATTTGAAACAACGGGTCCTTTTCTTACCCGAACTGTGTAATGCGGGTTCTTTTCGACCCAGTCCACTTCAAATGTCACACGCATTGGTCTGCTGCAATCAGAAAGCGCCTTTGCATTTGACTCAGAACAACAGGCAAATCTATCCGACCAAATTTCTTCTATACCTTTCTTCCATCTCTTCTTTAGCAACACTAGTTCGTCATTAGTGATGTCATCGTCGGGGATTAGTCGTATACGCACAGAAATATGTGTACCTTCTTGCCTGTAGAATGTCCCCCATCGATAGAATCCATCTGAAACTGTCCCTGTCAGTTCGATTTTTCCGACGTGAGCATCAATGGTTGTAGCGTGACCTGATTCTTTTCGTGTTGAAGATCTATGCAAAACTGTCCCTTTCTGATTCTTGACGATGATATACACATCC
>JBHLPA010000201.1:0-655 GCA_048939935.1 Promethearchaeota archaeon
TACTACCGAGTCCCAATTTATTGATACTGCGTGAGCCTTCGGGCTAAAGGAGTGAAATGAGCTTGAGTGAAAATTATGATATCAAGACTCTAATTCAATACCTATCAGCAATCGCATTAGCAATATTCTTCCTAATCTACATGCCCTGGACGTATCTGTCTAACGAAGTACTTGGTAATGCAGGACTGACATGGTTATACTACTTTACTCTAGTAATCGGACTTTTGTTTCCGATGTACTATGCCATAGAAAAGGAAAATACCGCTTGGATTTGCCTAGGTCTATCCTTGATAATTAACTCAATAATATGGATGGCTTTTGCCGGTGCAAATCTTGTGGCAGCAGTACTTGTCTTGTTGACTGGTCTGCTATTCTTCATTGCACCCTTCCTTGAACCAAGACTAGGAAACTGGGACTTGATAAAGAGTATATTCCATTTCTTGAAGGGTCTGTTTCTGGTGCTTGCAGTTGCCTTCCAAGCAGACTTTAACTTAGATAACATGATTGGAGCGACCAGTGCTAATCACTTCATGCCTCAATTCATCTATATGGGTGGAGGCATTATGATTGCTTTTGCTTTCATACTGATGTGCTATGGTCTCTTCAAGATCTTCAAGATGCACCTGGGTGACACCATTGGTGGCTTCTTTGGGGA
>JBHLPA010000201.1:665-5152 GCA_048939935.1 Promethearchaeota archaeon
TACATGCTTATGGTCTTGGTATTCCTCTTAGGTATACTATTCAATGTGACTGCATACGTTGGTACATTGTATTGGACACCTACTGGAACATCTGCATCTATTGCCTTCTTTGCAGGTTTTGATGTTCTAGCGGATTCAAACCTTACAGCTATCCTGTTACTAATCCTATTCATTTATGGGATGGGCAAGATTGCCAAGAAGTTCGAAGAGTAATCATGAAATTTAGAAAGGGGGATTTTCCCCCTTTCCTTCTCTTTCTTTCGACATGAAGGGTATTACCCAGTCTTATAGCAGCAGCATCTGAATCAAAGGAAGGTGAAACCTATTGAGAATCATCGGACATCGACATGTTGTAGGCTCTAAGAATGTAACAATCGAAGCAGACTCTCCTCATTTTAATTCTGTGACAAAACGTTTGCTTTCAAACTCAAATAGTATACTGATTAAGTGTCCTACCTGTGGAAGTGTCATTGATTTCAATACGGGTGTTAACTGGCAAGGTCCTGACACTTTTTCTTGCTCTGGATGTAACAGGTATCTCAGCATGAATCTTGTTCATCGAGCTCTAAGAGACCTTGGAGTAGAATAATTAACGAAGTTTATATTCAGCACAAATTAATCTCCATTGTTTAAAATGAAGCAAACACTATTCGACATCATAGATGGTTGGACTCTATTCTTTAACAGAGCAGAGCTGGAAAACACCTTGGTAGATGTTTCTAATCCCTTCTATGACGAGGGTGTTACGTTCAAGCTTCTTGAAGATTTATGGGATTTATTGGAAAAAATGGATGATCCGAAAGAGTTCATGACTGACATCAGAATGTCAAACCTGATAGAGAAGTTACTTCGCGATGAAGACAGGGCGAAGGTTGCTGAATTTGTTCAAATTGAATACCCCTCACTGACTGTCTTGAATGCAAAGGAAACCATTGAAATGTTCCCTGATTGGTTTGAACCTTATGAAGGCATGACTTGGGATGAAGCCAAGTCAAGTCTGTTTGACAAGTAATGATTGTGACAATCTCCGTGTATCGTCAAAGAGTAAATAGAGTCCTATGAGATCAACAATTAGGATTGCTGATGCTAACACAAGATCTGCTGTGGACATCTCTAACGCAACAAGTACCACTGACACAATCAACCAGAAAGTGAGAAACGCAATCAGACCCATTACCCATTTCATCATTGAAACTTTTCCATCTTCCTCCGCATATGTACGAAATAGCACGTAGAATAGGTACCCTACTAGAAGGAAGAATTCAATTCCAATTGTTACAGTTAGATAAGCTCCTTGCATGTCATTAAGATTATCTCGCCAGTGAAATTAGAACTTCCGATATAGCCGTGCTTAGAAAAAAGATTTCACCTATTAATATCTCTCAAGGTTGGAAAATGGCGGCCAAACCACTTCTGCATCTAATATTTCTTGGTTAGTGATATCAACAAAGGGATTCTTGGTCCAAATGATTAAACCTGCCAAGGCTGGTGTTATATTTATCAGCATGAACATTAGTGAAAACGAAACGATAAGTGTAGGTTCCAGATTCACTCTTGTAAGCATAAAAAGCAAGACACCTTCTCTTATTCCTAAACCCTGAATCGTCACAGGAATTGCCATCATCATTATCGTTAGTCCTAGACTGACTGCTAGATAAGTCCAATCGATTGACATTTTCAATGCGATTGCGAGCAGGTATGCTTGAGAAGCAGAGAGTGTGAAAAGAATGGCAGAAAGAATCAGAGTAATGGCGATACTTCTGCTTCCTATCGTTTTGAACATCGATGGTAGGGTGAAGAATGTTCTTCCTCTAATTCCCTCCTTCATCAGTCTTTCAAGTCGAGCTTTCATGAACTTGGACCAAAGTGTAGCCCTCAAAATGCGATAGAAACCATATCCCCCGACTAGCCAGATGGAAACTACCAAGACTGCTTCAAATGAAATACTAATCTCTAGAAGCATTGCCAGCGCCAAAATCGCTACCGTATATGGTATGACTGAACCAATTATTGCATCCAATAGAATACTGATGATCGATTTGTCAACTTGGTTTCCTCTGTGTTGCATGTACGGGACTCTTATCAAATCTCCCAGACTTCCCGGAATCACTAGATTTGCCAATTGAGCCATACACAGTGCCTCGGTGGCCTCATGTGTACTCAAACGTAAGTCCAATCCTTCTGCTATTATTTTCCATCTCATACCTTTTATTATCATGATTGGCAAGACGGAGAGGACTAAGACGAGTGAGTATACTGGCGGTATTTGAAAAGCGAAGCTCAACATGCTTTGAATGTCAATGCCCAACAGGATGTAAATGAATATGACAATTCCAATGAGTCTAACAGCCTGTTTTAAGATGCGTGAGTATCTCAAGAAGTATGCCCACCTTCCAAAGAACATGTTACATATCTGGGGATGGAGTTTCTACGCAGTATCGATAAAGATAGGAAGCATATCAATGAATTCCCTTTACTTTTTTTCCTATAACTGATTCAACATGTTCGATACTCATATCTAGAACAGAAATGTGAAAGAAAAGAAGTAGAATTCCGGAGCCGCAGCCCCGGAATGATAATTAGACTATTCTTGATAGCCTTTCATGTAGCCTTCTCGTTGATTCCATTTCTCTTCGAGGCGCTGCATGATAGTCCACATGCGGTAGGTGTAGTTCCAGGCTTCGTCAAACTTACCCTGGTTCATGTCATCTTGGAATTCCTCCACGACATCGTTCACTGCACCTATGTCATCGATGATGACCGCATCGAACTCGTACGCTTGGTCGAGCTCTCTCTCGTTGATCTTCTCCTTTGAACCCCAAGCAGCGTATCCGTAGTCAGCGTACCTGATGGCCGATTCAACCTTGTCAGTGAGTGCAAGCATCCTGTCGAATGTTTCCCACGTCTTGGTGAGATTGTAATCCACTGCCATCATCTGCAACTTCTCAAGGTCTTGCTTGACTAGTCGCAGCTGGTCTGCAACAAACTCACGAAGGACTTTGTCTGCGGCGCGACGTTCTTCCTTCTCTTGATACCCGTGCCAGCCGGGGATGTAATGAGTGATCTTGCCGAAGAAGCCTCCCTTGATATCCTTGGCAGCCTTCTTTCTGATTCTCTTGGCAATTGGGTCAGTTACTTTACCCATGCTTTTAATTCTCCTGAATGTTTACAACCCCTAAGCATGACTAATGGGGTTGACCTGCAAGGGACTATACTTGAGTCCTTAAAAAACATGTCACAATGTGTTCTGTCCTTCATTTGACCCTCTAATAGCCGACAAGGCGTAGCTTAAATATGATTAATCTATGCTCGGGGACTATGACGGAGCAGGGTATAATCCGCAAGCTGGACTGGAAAATTGAACCTGCAAAGATGCGGTCCATTGCGGATGATTATTTAGAAAGTGCAAAGAAGACGCTTGATGAGATAGCCAAGATTCCCACGGGTGAGGTGACTCTTCAGGCACTCAAAGATTTTGAAGAAGTACTCGGCCAAGATGACGAACTTGGGTACATTCTCTTTCTGAAGCACATATCCCCCAATAAAGAACAGAGAGATATGGCGGATGAGATTGAGAAAGATATTCTGAAGTTCGGAAATGAGGTCTGGGGCAGGAAGGACCTCTATGATTCTATAGTCCAACTAGAGCCTGGAATGGATTCACTAGATCCAGAGGAGAAGACGCTCCTTGACAAGACACTCAAAACGTTTCGGCACCGGGGTGCGGCATTGGATGATGATAAGAGAAAGGAGTTTCTCGAGATTGCCAATAACATCACAGTTCTGGAGTCTGATTTCCAGCGGACTCTCAATGAGATCACAACGACAGTGCCATTTACAAAGGAAGAACTTGATGGAGTTCCTCCCCCGATCTATGAGAATCTAGAGAAGGACGGGGATAAATACCTCTGTCCTCTTGATTATCCTGTTTTCATACCTATCAGAACTTATGCTACAAATCCTGAAACTCGAAAGAAGATGCAGATTGCTTTCTTACAGAGAGGTGGTACGGAGAATACAGAGCGGCTTTCTGATGCATTGGTTTTGAGAGAACGTCAAGCTAAGCTATTAGGATTCTCTAATTATGCTGAATATGCCATCAGTTTAAAGATGGCCAAGACTCCGGAAAGGGTAATCGAGTTAATGGAAGACCTGAAGACAAAGTTGACTCCCTTGAGTGATAAGGAAAACCTGATTCTTCGAGAGATGAAGTCAAAAGAACAGAATATTCCCCTCGATGAAACAAAGATGGAAGTTTGGGACCTATTCTATTATCATGAGATGCTCATGAGAGACAAATATTCAGTTGACCAGAACAAGGTAAAGGAATACTTCCCAATGGCTCTAGTGATCAAAGGAGTACTTGATGTCTATCAAACTGTTCTAAATCTTAAATTCGAGAAACCAGACAATCCTAACATTTGGCACAAGGACGTGGAGCAGTACAAGGTGATAGACAAGACCAATGGGCAGATTTTAGGTGTCTT
>JBHLPA010000202.1:0-5148 GCA_048939935.1 Promethearchaeota archaeon
ATTGTTCTGGTCCTTGGAATGTTTTATTCTCACCCACTATGACCCTAGGTATGCCATAAAGGAGTACTGCTCCACTGCACATATCACAAGGTGAGAGCGTTGAGAACAGAACTGACTTCTTGTACTCTTTAGCAGTCAATCTTCCAGCGTTCTCTAGACAGTCCATCTCTGCGTGAAGTGTAGCACTACCTTTCTGTATCCTCTGATTGTGACCTCTTCCCACAATCTTGTCATCAATGACCAGAACGGACCCAATTGGGACGCCTCCCTCAGAAAGCCCCTTCTTAGCCTCTGCAATTGCTTCATCCATGTATTTCTTTATTTGCTCCTCATCCATGTTATCAGCTCAATCATAGTTCTCAAGCGCTTTCTTCAGCGTTTCTGTGTCAGGTGGTATCAACTGCACTTTAGGTGTCAGTCTATCGGGAGTTGACAGGTCCTTAAAGCCTGAGCCTGTAATTGGTACCACAATCCTATCAGACCTGTCAATGGTCCCCTGCTCAAGTAGAGCCTTTAGTCCTGCCATGGCAGCAACACCGCTAGGCTCTGCAAATATTCCCTCTAACTTGCCAAGAAATACGAGGGCATTCTCTATCTCATCATCTGGAACTGCTACTACATGACCCTTTGCTAAGTTGAGATATCTCAAAGCTGCATCCCCATCCCAAGGAAATGGATCAGCAAGTCCGCCAGCGACGGTTTCATTTGAGTCCCAAGGTATGATCTCAAGAGGTTCTTGCTTCTCTTTGAACGCTCTCACGATTGGAGCACATCCCTCAGGTTGCACAACAACGGGTCGTGGAATCCTGTCAATCAGTCCCATTTCCTTGAATTCCCAGAATCCCTTCATTGTACCAGCCATGAGACCTCCACTGCCAGTGGGGAACAAGACCCACTCTGGAGGATCCCAATGTGTCTGTTCAGCAATCTCATACCCCATTGATTTTGTGCCCTCAAACTGGAAGCAATTGAATGGTCCAAATGAAGGGGAAGGAGTCCACCCAAACTCAGCGACAGCAGCATGTAGGAGTGTGGTTGTAGGGTCAACACCTTCCTTGACCTTCTTTACTCTGAAGACCTTGGCACCTAAGGTTCTCAAATGGATTAGCTTACCCAGAGGTGCATCCTCTGGTACGAAGACGACTGCTTGGAGTCCAGCCCTTGCAGCAAAGGTAGACATGGACGCAGCTGCATTTCCGGAAGATGCAGCTGACACAGTATCAGCACCATCCTCCAGCGCTCTACTTACTCCAACACAGATTGGTCTGTCTTTGAAAGAGCCTGACGGATTCACTGTTTCAATCTTTAATGAGAGACTCTTCAACTTCCACTCATCAGCAAATCTCTTACTCTCTACAAGCGGTGTTCCACCCTCTCCCAATGTGACTATGTTCTTCCTATGCCTGAGAGGCATCAATTCAAAATACTTCCAGAGTCCTGGAGTTCTCCTTTCAAGACTTTCTCTGGTGACTGTTTCCTTGAGTTTCTCTAGATCAAACTCAAAGTCTATTCTTCCTCCACATCCATCATTTGGAGGTACAGTAGACTCATCGTACTCCTTACCGCATTTTGCACATCTGATGGTCTTAATACTCGTCACAGTGACACCTACCCTTCAGGTTTGATACATTACCGTTATTTGGGTTATGGATGGAAACACCTAACAGCCTGATGATTCAGAGTCTATTCAAAGAAGATGATTTACATGTCCGAAACATTTGAAGTGGAGGTCAAGGTTGCAGTAGAAGACGAAAGGGCGATGCGGAAGAAACTCATCGAATCTGGCGCTGAAATACTTAACAGCGAGGTCCAGATTGATATTTATTTTGATCATCCCTGTCGGACATTTGCAGAAACTGATGAGGCTGTAAGAATACGGACACGGAGTCCACTCGACGAAGAGGGACTATCAACCTCACATGTTCTAAAAGAACTGACATACAAGGGTCCGAAATTGGACAAACAGACAAAGACCCGAGTTGAATATTCTGTTGGAATTGATGATTCTGAACATCTCACCTCTATACTTGAAAGTCTAAATTTCACACCTATCACTAAGATCACGAAGAGGCGGACATTCTTTGAGATTCGTGGAATCACTATCAGCATTGATAATGTAGAAGGAGTTGGTTTATTTCTTGAACTAGAGTCCATTGCGCACCAGAAAGGTGAGATGGAGTCTGCTAAGAATGCCATCTTTGAATTACTTGATGAACTAGGTATTACGGCAGAAGATACGATTCGTGATTCCTACTTGGAGATGTACCTGGCTGGTAGACGTTAGCCTCATTATACTTCATATTCTTCTCTCAATCGTAACACGAAGGATTCCAATGTTTTGTGCCGTTCCTCAGCTACAACTCTTGCTTCATCAGTATACATCAGGTCCTTTAGACGAAGTAGTTTCTCGTCCGCATGTTTCAGGAATCCTTTGATTCCAGACCCACTTGTTTCGGCTTGTGCAATAGCTCGATAGACACCAATCGCACCTATTGCATCTAATTTGTCCACATCACTCAGAATTTTTCCTTCAAGTGAGTTTGGCTCAAGTCCTTCACTAAATCTATGAGTCCTGATTGCATCTACTACACTCTTTATTTCTTCAGCATCATATCTTACCTTTAGCAGGATTTCATGGCTTATCTCCCCTGAAAGAATAGAGTGAGAGACCCCTGTTTCACGCTCCTTCGGACGTCCCACATCATGAAGAAGTGCAGCAGCACCTAGAATCTTCAGATTGGCACCCATCTCTTTACCAATCTTGATTGATAGCGCATAGACACGCTTGACATGATTGAATGCATGAGCTCCTCTGCTGTTCCCCTCTATTTTCTCTCTAGCAAATTCCTCAATCTCGCGATGATCCAGCCTCATTTTAATATCCTCTCAATTTGTATACTGGTTGTGCCCATTTTGTCGAGTCAAATATAGTGATGTAATGAATTAACTGGTATCTTGATACTTTCGATAAACGATATTGAGTTCAGCTGAACAACCCTTTAATTGCTAGGAAAGGACGTTTGAGAGTAACTTGCATCCACCGTGAGTTACTAGACACGCCGAATTTCCAATTGGTGAACAAGAGGACTAGTCCAGTGAGCGCCGCAACAAAATCGTCTCGTAGAAGAATGGGTCTTACTACCCTCATAGGTGCAATCTTCATAGTTGCTAGTCTCGTTTGGGCAACATACAACTTTGTCATCGTTCAGTCTGGTTCAGTTCGTCAGTATGATCCACATTATGAATATGATGACATTCCTCCCTGGCCGTACGATCTTAACTGGGCTGGTGGTGTTGACTGGAGAACTTATGACAATATCCCGCTTGATGTCAGTCTCCCGCCAGATTTGCTTGACCAATGGGATCAGGTCATGTTTATGGTAGGACCAGCGGATCCACCGCAATTATGGCGGATAGGGGCGTATGACTACTATAATGGGTCTGATTGGGGTAAGACACTCCCCGGTTCTGTTCCCCTATCATCTTCTGAACTCATTCCAATAGGGTCAGCTCCTAATCAAATCTATACGGTTGCACTGAATGTCACTGCCGGTGCTGCTGTTGGTGCAGTTGAGCTACCTACGCTGTTTCCATATATTCGCGTCATTGAAGACTCCTTCATGACCTGGAGTGTTGATTCAAATGGTGATCCTTACCCTGATCCTGGTCGCCTTATCAGCTATGAATTAAGAACTGATGATTATGGGACACTCCTCTTCAGTCCATTCATTCAAGGAGAAACAGGCGAACAGGTAATCGTCACTTACAACCTCACCTTTGAAACACAGGACATGAACAACATTGTCAATAATGCACTCCCTGCGTCAACAGTGGTGGGAATGGATGAGTACTTGAACTATCCATCATTGACACCTGAGGTGGAAGCAAATATCACACAGTTCGAATCAGTCGGTAGTAACGCATACGAACAGGCTATGGCAGTCCAACTCTATTTCCAGAGTACCTTTGAGATATTCCTCGACCTCAATGACAGGCCTCCTGCTGGTCAAGAGGTGACAGACTGGTTCCTTGAACGTGGCGGTGGACTGCCCATGGACTTCGCTACCGCATACTGCGTCTTTATGCGCCGCCTAGGTATTCCCTCTAGGTTAGCAATGGGTTATGCTGTTGGTGACCCGGATTATACCCTAGATGTGAGAACACTCAGAGTCAGACACATGTCCTTTTGGTCAGAAGTCTGGATTCCTCTAGCTGGTGGTGGCGGCGAATGGATTCAAGTCATACCAGCCACCTTACCATCTGACATGGGTGGCGGAGAGGACCCCAATAACACACCAAATCCAAATGTCCAGCTTCTTGTCTGGCCTACAAATGGACAGCCTTGGGAACAGATAGGCACACCATTCGATTTGAGTGCTGCAATCCTGGTAGATAATGTATTAGTCACCACTCCAGAAACAATTACCTTCGTCGATGAAACCGATTCTGTCTATTTGGGTACATCGATAACTAGTCCAATTGCAAATATCACATACGCTTTTCCCACGGATGCAACGATCGACTATCATATCTTCGCAGCTACGTGGACAACGCCCACTCTGTCAATCACAAACCGCACATCGGTCTTTGCTGTAGGAACTCCTAGCCCATTTTTACAGCCAACACCACCAACTGAAGGGAGATTTATCCTCAGCGATACAACTGAGCTGAATGTAAGTCAAGGTCTTGATACTTATGTGGCATTCTGGGAGGATACTGTGCATGTCTATGGTACTATGACTGTTGGTGGGGTGCCTGTCAACAGTTCAAACTACGACAACAGAAACATCGGAATCTATTGGGACAACGCGTTCATGGGGAACGCCTCTATAGACGAATACGGATACTATGAACTGGATGTCTATGTAGATCCACTTGATCTTGCGGATATGACCGTAGGTACCCATGAGGTATGGTCTTGGTACTTGGGTGATTGGGATCAATATGGCATTCCTCGGCTTAATGAAGCACGGTCAGGGGATAATTCAACAATCACAGTTTGGGGTCGAGTTGGATTCACTCTGGATGTTTATCCAACTACTGTAACAGCTGGGCAGACAATCGATTATGATGGTGTTGCATATCTTCTCAATGGAACCACTCTGCCATTGGGGCAACAGATAGGAGTATTCTTCCACTCACAAGCAA
>JBHLPA010000203.1:0-5139 GCA_048939935.1 Promethearchaeota archaeon
CGGTTTATAGTCATCATATCCTCGGTCATAGAACTTTTTCCCACATGATGTACATTTAAACATCTGAATACCTCGAGGCCTAGCCCAAGAGTCGAGAATCCGAGCTATCCGGTTACTGCCGCATCTCGGACATGTTAACTCAGTGGAATCATAGGTCCTTGGGGATGACTTTCGACGAGAGGACATGGTCTTCAACCGATTCTATGTCTGTTACCTCTTTAGTCCTACTACAACAGCGCGAACCTCATCAATGGTCAATGCGCGACATTCAGAGAACCCAGAGGTTTCTAGTATTCTTACAATATCGTCTGCAGAATGCTTACACATATGTGGGTATCGCTTTCTTGCACGTTCTTCACTCATTCCCTGTTGACTCATGGCGTTCACAAATCGTTCCTCATTTCCAGAAACAAAATCATAGACAACATAGAGACCGTTCGTCGCAACCAGTCTAAAAACACTGGAGACAAAAGCATTCGGTTTTGCGACCTCATGAAGCATGAATCCAGAGAATGCAAAGTCGATGCCATTAGCCTTGACTTGCACCTGCTCATCATCAAAATTGACCTGTTGAATCTCAATTTTCTCAAGGTTTGTTAGCTCATTGAGTTTTACCTCAGCCATCGCAAGCATCTGAGCGCTTTCATCCAATGCTATTGCAGTATGGGCCTTGAAACGGTTTGCTATATCAGCCAGAAGAAGGCCGGGTCCACATCCAAAGTCAGCAACAACATATCTTGATTTCATTTCTGTAAATGCCTGGATAGCTTTCCAGAATTTTTCGTCATACCTAATACTATAGGTCTTTGCCATTCTCTGAACACGATCATTATCTGTCCAGTCAGCTTTTGCATACTTATTTACCATGTCTATTTTCGTCCTAGGATGAAGTCAGCTCGGAGTATCAGATTCATGAACTCGTTCACACTCTGACGTTGAATCTCTGCATCACCGTAGAGATTCTTCAGCGCTTTCTTTCTACTCTCAATAGAGGGATCAGTTGCCTCATTAATTACCTTGTATGCGGCATTAGATCGTTCCACCCAACGACAAAGCTCTTTGTGTTCCGGACTCAATAATAGGATAACAGGAGTTTTTCGTTTTCCGTTCACTTTGAACTGTTGATGGTACTTTGCATATGCATCGCTGTCAAGAATTCGAAGCTGTAATTTGGATGAGATGTCAGTCATCTTAGCAAGAATTGGGAGGTTACCAGCTGTGTCATTACATCGGTCATTTCCAATGACTAGTATCTTTAGATTATTCTGTAGACTGCGGAGATTCTCAAGATCCTGTTCAGTGATCTGAAGGTCGTTGTATCTCGCTTTCATTAGCTCTACATTTTCACGAGCATCCTTCAGGAATTTCTTATATTCAACTGCATTTTCCCATTCTGCATTCTCAGACATACGGACCATCTCTTAGATACGGAAGAATCCTATTGGAATTCACTAACAGGTACGTTTAGTGAACTAAGAATAAAAGCATTACTTGACCTGGAGTTTGACCAGATTCCTTTAGAATTAGTTTCGGCTACCTGTTGTCCTTTTATTATACTTCAGGCATACTGTTTGTCATGACAGAGAACATGCGTGCCTACTGTGGATTGGACTGTGTAGTATGCCCAGCTCATATCGCTTGGAAAACGGATGATGATGAACTGAGAAAGAAGCAGGCTGCAGAGTGGGGAAGCCCTGATTATCCTCTAAAAGCTGAAGACATCAACTGCGTTGGATGCAAGGTTGTTGGCGAACCCAAATTGAAGTTCTGTTCCACATGCGATGTGAGGTCCTGTGCTAGCAAAAGAGGTGTAGAAACCTGCGCTCACTGTGATGATTACGGTTGTGACAAGATTGAGGGGCTACTTGACCAGATTGGTGACGAACTGAGAGATACGCTGGAGAAACTGCGTACCGCCCTCTAGAAAATCCTGTGGTCCTTATCTATGTAAGTCAGAACATCATAGTGGAGATTTAACATTGAAGCGAGCAGGTGTTGCAGACCTCAAGCTGCATCCGGGAAAAGCACCTCACTGGTTAGTGAAACGAATGATTCCCATGGCTCGAACTCTCTGTCAATTCATTGTTGATGAGTTTGGTACTACGGAGTTGCTGCAAAGAATTGCAGACCCTGTCTGGTTCCAAGCACTCTCCAATGTTCTTGGCTACGACTGGGACAGCTCTGGATCAACCACTGTCACCTGCGGTGTTTTGAAGGCAGCACTCGACTTTGAGGAACACGGAATGATAGGAGTGGGAGGGAAGGGTATGGCTTCAAGGAAGGTTCCCACGCAGCTGCGAGCCTTGGAGGACTATGGTCTGGATGGCGCGGGTCTTGTAGAGATCAGCAGGTCAGTTGCAAAGGTGGACAATGCTGGTGTCCAGGATGGATACAACCTCTATCATCACGTCTTTTTCGTGGATGTCGAAGAGAACTGGACTGTTGTTCAACAAGGAATGGACTATGAGAGTGATGATGCACGACGCTATCATTGGTCCTCTTTTCTCACGGATAACTTCATTGATGAGCCTCATTCCGGAATGATATCAGGACATAGGAAAGATTCAGCTCTTGATATGACAGCGAGTGGCTCTGAGGAGTGTCGGAAGGTCAGTGTGGACATCATCAAAGAGGAGCCAAGCCGTATCAGACGATACTTTGAGGATGTCAGGTCATACGGACAGACTACACTAATCCCATGGATTGAAGGAGATGACGCACCTCAAGTCCTACCATCTTACAAGGTCCTTCCGACTCGTATGGATTGGGACGCTGTTCGACGTGCGTATGAAACCCAGCCATCTGACTACGAGAGTCTTCTCTTCATGAAGGGAATCGGACCGGCTACAGTCAGGGGATTGTCACTCATCTCAGAGATGATATTCGGTACTCCTGCATCGTGGGCAGACCCTGTGAGAATGTGTTTCGCATTTGGAGGAAAGGATGGTGTGCCGTTTCCCGTCCCCCGAAAGGCGTATGACGATGCCATCGGATTCATGGAACAGGCACTTGGTGACTCAAGGGTGGGAAGACGAGAAAAGGTCTTGGGATTGAAAAGACTCAGTAAGTTTGCACCTCCAGTACTCATTGAAACAGAAACCATAGGTTAGCTAGACCGAAGGAATCAAGTTATGCATTGCATGCTCACAGCATATGTTTGAAGTGGAACCCTACAATGAAGACGTGACCATGGTTAAGAGCGCAACAGCCATGGAGGATGGCCAGCCTATAATGTGGACCATTGCTTACCTCATCAAGGACACACTCTTTGATGCAGGCTGTGCAAATGCTCTTGAAGATATCAAGAAGTTTGCAACTGAAACCAAGATAAACAGAATTTATGTAAGTCACGCACATGAGGACCATTACGGTGGTTGTTCGGCTTTCGTTCCTCAAGCAACGATATATGCAATGGAGTCAGATATTGAGATTATTAAAAATCCTCCAATTATTCCAGAGTTCTTCGACTTTGTTTGGGGACAGCCAAAACCTGTGGCGATTGTGAAGAAGATGCCCTTACATTTCGACATTGGAAACCTCGAGTTTGATGTAGTGAAACTACCGGGTCATGGCCACCAGATGGTGGGGTTCTATGAGCCAAATCGCAAGTGGCTCTTCTCTTCTGATGCAGTCCCAGTCCCATCTCGAAAGGTAATTGGTATGCCTGATGAGAATATCCATCAAATGATCGAAACACTTGAGAAAATCGCTAAGATGGACATCGATATTCTCTTTGACTCTCATAGAGGCCCAATTGAGTCACCAGAGGAACACATTGAGGTCAGAATCGATTTCCTAAAGGACATCCGGAAAAAGATACTAAAACTTCACAAAGAGGGAAAGACAATCCCAGAGATTCGAGAGGCACTCGGACTAGAAGGACCTTGGTATATGGGCATGACTGAGGGTAGATTTGATATCGATAATTTCCTACGATCAATCCTATTTGACAAAGCAGAAAAGTGATTGATTGGAAGGTTTAACATAATGTCGGTCCTAATCGCAGTAATAATTGGTGGCGTTTTTTTGGCACTCATAATTCCATTCATTCCAAGCTTAGCTATGGATATGATGGCGATGATGTTACTGGAGCGACCAGAGGATGTTGAGGGGTGGTTCTTCTATGGAAAATTGTTACAATGGAAAGGTCATGACATTGCAGCGGCAGCAGCATATCGGTCTACTGTAATGCTAAATCCATTGCACAAAGAAGCATGGAGAAGGATTGGGGACATCTGCACAAAGTTTGGTGACATCGATGGGGCAGATGAGGCTTATAGCCTCTCAGTCTAGATCAACGCTTGTGTTTTTTTCTTCGGTGTTCATGACGGTCAGAGAATCTCCGTTGTAGCTTCTCATGTTCACGTTGTTCTTTTACTGCTTTCTTCTGTCTGCTGCAATTTATTCTTGCAGCCCTACCGAGTGCAGTTACTCGTTCTGCTTCGGCCTCATGTTCAGCTTTCTTGTACAACTTCCGGGCTTTTTTCCAAGCCTCAGCTGCAAGACAGAATTCATCTAGGTGAGCGTAAGCAGTCGCTTTAGCATCGTACATATTGGGATCATTCTTCACATATGTTGTGTAACGCTCTAGGATTTCAGCGGCTTCAGCCCATTCTTCCAGCTCCAAGAGAACAAGACTCAGATTTCGTAATGCTGTTGGATACTCCTTCTTTCGGATTATGGCTTTTCGAAGGTGTTTGACAGCGTCATTGAGCTTCCCATCCCTGTATGCCACCATGCCCATAGTGTTTTCCACTGAGGCATCCTCTGGATCAAGCTCAGAAGCTTTCTTGAGAGCTTTCATTGCAGAATTATACTTGCCAGCCTTGAGGTAGACATCTCCTCTGATGAGCCAGGCTTCTGCGTTTTCAGGTTCGAGCTTCGTTGCTTTCTCTGCGGACTTCATTGCTTCGTTCCACTGCTCTAGCATCCCAAAAGCGATTGCACTGCGTATATATGCCGGGACCAAGTCCTCCTTCAAATCAAGAGCAGTATCAAAACTCTCGATTGCGGCTTCGAACTTACCAAGCTCTAATTCGATATCGCCTATGCGAACCCATACACCCCACTCTTTGGGAGCAAGTACACTGATTTTACGTACACATGCAAGCTCCTCTTTAGTACGACCTAGAACATGGA
>JBHLPA010000204.1:0-5104 GCA_048939935.1 Promethearchaeota archaeon
ATACTGGTGGAAAAGGCTTTGCGGATTATTGAATTCATAGAGTCTTATCTGACATAGAGGGCCATTGTGCCCTCCACTTTTCTTGTTATCACGTATGTTTCAGAATTACCACATTGAAAATCGAGAGCAAAAAGTGCAATCACTCTAGCTGATGACAGTATACTATTCAGTCCTCTTTCAGGTTTCTATCGTACTTTATGCAAGGGAACTATGAGCACGACACTTTCCAACCTCGCGCGTTGGTAAGACTCTGTCTATAATCAGGATGGTTGAGAATCACTCAGAAGAAGTTAATAGATATGCAGTTGAACTAGTGCGGTAAGTACCACTACCATTTTGCGGTAGCACACGTGATGTATTATGAAAAAGCATCCTCTTGAAGGAGAATCTATTCCTCTCTCTCTCACCCATCGTCCCGCTAATCTTCATATCGTGGTACGACGGGTAGATTACGAGTATCAAACATCGCTAAAAGCCAACCGCTATTGGTTTAACAATGATCCAATTGGAACTCATTTTATCAATGCATTACAATCAACTTTTCCAGAAGGCGAGCTGTTCTTTATTCAAGCAGCAGTTGATGGTGCTCGAATTCTTAGGCAACACAGAAGTATTGACAATCAAATGGAGCAAGATCTGAAATCATTTCAACAGCAAGAAGCGCATCATAGTCAACAACACAGACTATGGAACAAAGCACTCGTCCAGATGGGCTATGAAGAGCTCGCTTTGTATGATAACAATATGCACAATCTTGATGTATGGTCACGCAGGCATATTCCTGCAAAATTACGACTTGCAGTCACAGCCGCAGCTGAGCATTACACAGCTTCCATCGCGTATCTATTCACTTATGTCAATCAAGACCTTCTTAGGAAGTCGGTCGCTCCTTTCAGCAGTATTCTTCTTTATCATGCAATGGAGGAAATAGAACACAAGAGCGTGTGCTTCGATCTTTCTCAGATGCTTTCTAAAAGCTATATGCTGCGCGTAATTAGCTTGGTCTTTATTTCATTTGATCTTGCAATTAACATATACATACGGATGAGATACTTGCTGAAGAAAGATGGGCTGTGGGGATGGAAGTACAAGGTGAAAGTTGGGAAGTTTTTCTTAGGTAGAAACGGGCTGTTGAAAGGTCTGTTTCCAAGAATTATCCAGTACTTGCGACCATCATTTCATCCTTGGATGACCGATGAAAGGAAAGGTATTGAACACATCTTCAAGGACATATTGATGAGGACTCAAATAGAACCGTTTAGGTTTGAATGACTGGGGGCGGGGGTTCAAAGTAAATCGATCCCCACGGTTTCTCTTTCACCCACAAATTTCAGAGCCTCATACGAAGGAACTATATACAGGGCTCTTTCGGGATTCGTTTCTTGGCAAGCTGAAGAAATCCGACATGGTGGCTGATCATGAAAACTGTATTAATCGCGTATGGAACTCGTTTTGGCAGTACTGAGGAAGTTGCCCAGAGAATCAAGGAAATACTAGAAGAACATGACTGCAGTGTTCAGTTATTGGATGTGAAGGGTGTAAAAGAAAAGAAATGGCCATCCTTGCATAATTACAATGGAGTAATAGTTGGATCTAGTATTAAAATGATGAAATGGATGAAAGAGCCAAAACGATTCCTTCAGAAATATCAACAGGAACTTAGCAGTGGTGACAAGATTCTTGGCGTGTTTGTGAGCTCTATGGGTGCAGCAATTCCAGATCAACAGCAAGAAACCCACGATAAGTGCATAAGTGATGTCATGCATGAATTAAGAATCCAACCTGCAATCTCGGATGCATTCGGAGGCGTCTTTGACTTCTCATCATCATCAAGGATGGGGTATATTGACAAGCGAATGGCAAGATTTGCAGCAATGGCAATGACTGAAGAATCAGGTCTTAACATAGACACTGATGCCAGGAATGATTTTCGGGATTGGGACCAAATTAGAGATTTTACTGAGAGATTTCGTAAGCTCCTTAATAGTGAAACCTAGAACTCCAATCACAACCACATTCAGATGGTGGCTATTAGTTCAAAATGGATTCATGAAACAAAAGAAGTAACTTGGCTAACCCATTTATTGTACACCTCATAAGAAGGAACTACACGCAGGACTATGCGCGAGTAGCACGAAATAACGTCTACCGGCTACGATCGCTTGGATACCACCGTTCAGCTCGATCCCAATAATACATGAAGAGGTCTCGTGTCCATTTGTGGAACTTCTCATCTTTTCCAATGAATCCAATGTAATCCATTTCTCCGTTCCTTCTTCGAAAATTGACACACGATTCTTTCTCATTAATCAAAAATGTGACGCAGATACGTTCGAGTAGCCTTCTTTCTTTCAAGTGCTCCACTTCGGGAGTGACCTCGAATGTTTTTGCCAAGTCTTTATGCATTATAAATCGAAACTGTAGTCCCTTAGACACTTTCTCATTTGTTGCATGGATGTGGCTTGATTCAACTTGCTCTGCCATTGCCCAGATGTATTCCTCTGCTTCGTATACTATTTGTCTGACTCTGTTGAAATTGGTTACCGTATCTCCGCAAAACTCTGCATTTGATATCTCACCAAGCCTGTTCACGAACTCGTAGGGAAGACAGGAGAAATCATGTTCCAAAAAGTAGTTCCCGTTTTTCAGAATGAAATTCAGATTCGTGAGAAGACCTATGGAAAGGGTACCAAGAGTTGTTAACGCATATGTACCGTCAACTCTCTTCTCAACAAGCTTCGATTCACTGAGTCTCTGCAAGTGCCTGAATGTTTCTGTGACGTTCATGTCCAAAGTTTTGGCTATTTGTTGCATTTTGAGGTTCTTCTTATCTACCTCAAAAAGGATGCTCACTCTTCGGTCGCTGGCGAGCTCGAACAAGACTTTCGAGATTCTATCGGCTTCCTCATCGTTAGACATAGTAGAATTTCGCACCCATCCGAAGTTTTTCGCATTCGTGTCAATTAAAGATTATCACATATTCCATCCATATCTGTCTTGAGGATTAAGAAATGAAATTCCAAGAAAACGAAAACCTCGAACGCAGCTTCTCAATTGAACTCAACTGTGACAAACACAAGTTCTCGACCCTCTCAACGGACGTGCATGACGGCGTCTTAATAGAAGGAACTCTGGGAACACTTCAACATGCCACATTTGTGGAGCCTGAAATTCTTGAAGTGAAGGGTAGTTGCGGAGTCCTGAGGGTAAACCTGTGGAGAAGCGAAATTACTGTCATGGATACAACCGACAAACGCGCAGGAGGTGATTCTAAATGCAACGAAGGGATAAAGTAGTAATTACAGTACTAATGATAGCAATCTTCTTTGTCATCGGTGGAATAGCATGCAACTATTACAACACCTTCATGATTGATCCAGTTCTAACGATTATACTCGGGATTCTGGTCTTCGTGGATGCAGGTGCGATAATGTGTTCACGCAGTAAGAGCATGGTGGCAATTTAATACAAGCCAAGATACCGCTGTTCATGGCAGCAACATGGGGCTCAAGTTGAATCGAGCCCCACTGTTTCTCTTTCCTCCGCAAATCCTAGAGCCTAATACGAAGGAACTATGAGCAGGACACTCTCCCCTCTCACCCGCTGATAGGACTCAATTTCCAAGTCAGTACTAAACTTCCGAAATATAGAAAATCTTCTAATTTTCATGTTTGATGATATCAAGAGGTGGAAGTGAACTGTCACTTCCATAATCTAAGTCATTAATATCAAACTATGCGACATCTTATGCTATTTCTATTTATGTTCTCGATCGTAGGCTTCCCATGCATCTGCAGATGATGCTGCACCTCTGGAGCGGAGCTCTGAAAGCACGTACTCACGTACGTCTGAGCTCTTCATTACGCTCTCAGATCTCGAAGACAGAGAGCTAGCAATCTCCTTTGCTGTTTCATATGGAGCTCCAGCCTTTACTGAGCTGACAACAACCTTCTCAGGCATGAATGCCTCGGTCGATCCATCTCTTTTTTCTATTTTCATATGATCCGGACCATCTAACTTGGTAAGGACTCTACCGAGACCAATTGATATATGTCAAATTTTCAAATAAGCAATTGGATTGATTAGAATCATTGTATCTCTGGTTCATGATCCCTATCCAGAATGGTTGAATTACCCAACTTACTCTGACCTACTCTTGTGGCAGCCACTTCTCCGATTACACTCGAATAAAAAAGATGACTTGACTTAGCAGTAGCAGTCTTGTTTACATTCTGAGAGGCCGATTTCACTTCTTAGTCCAAACGAGTATCCTACGAAGGAACTAAAAACAGAGTTGTCTTTCCAGAATTTCTTTACAATGATTCTGGTGACGTTGATTTCTATTCCCTTATCTTCAGAGATTGCCTTATGCTTTCGCCCACTGAAGCTACGGCCGCAGCGACAACTAGGAACCCAAACGCGATTGTGAGAATGATAGAACCATAGTAGGCGCTCGCTAATGTTGGTATCACTAGAAAAAAGGCTAATATCTCACCCCAGGTAATATCTGTACTTCCAGTTTTTCCCTCGGAATTCATGATACAGTCACAGGTACTATTAGGACTGTTTCGGTTATTGAATTCATCGCAGCATGTCTCACGGAATATTATTTCTCCTACTGGAATTGATTTGATTTTGTCAAAGGTTCACTGATGGACATACTGTCCCCCATACGAAGGAACCATAAGCAACCCGCCTCCCTCCCCGCCTCGCAGGCATGACTCATTACGTGCAAGAGATAGTTCATAACGTATTTTTACAAGCTTGAAATGTTAGACTCTTCGTACTGGGGGCTTTGTTCCAAGATGAACAAGAAACAACGACACTTAGTAGACATTAATGATCTATTCAACAGATTTCCAAATCCGAAGGTGGAAGAGAATCTTCAAAGATATATTGTCACAAACAGTAATCTACCAAGTCCACGAGCTAATTTAGAGCTCGCTGCAGCTTTCGAGGAGTTTCTATCCAAGATTGTAGATATAGATTCAGCTAGGGATTTCTGGGACCTTTGTGTTTCGATGACCTCGTTATCAGCAGATAAAGCACAGGTAAACGATCCTAGAGAGTTTGTCCCGTTCTGTGGTGTGCGAGGAATAGGTGC
>JBHLPA010000205.1:0-5088 GCA_048939935.1 Promethearchaeota archaeon
TATGTTTTCTCTGTTCCATCAATGTGGAGGAACAATTCTATTGAGTTCCTTTAGTTTGTCAGTGATTCTCTTCCTCAGAGTCTTCACTGTCAATGAGTCTGTGATCTCAAGAGCATCAGTCAGAGTCTGCTTAGCCGCCTCATGCTCACCAATTTTAACTTGGTACTCAGCCTTCAAGAGGGCATGTTCCATCATGATTCCAAGATAGTTCTTCTCGTGTGCATGCTTTTTCAGACGAGTCATCCAAGGACCTGAAGTTTCAGCATCGTTTTCAGCTTTGACATCTACCTTAGCCATTTCCACCCGAGTTAGAGCCTTCAGACATTTGTTCACGTGAACTTGGTAATGCGGATCAGAGAGATTCAGACTTTGTTCAAACAGATCAGCTGCTGCAGTGATGTCTCCTACAGTAAGATAGTACATTCCCTGTACAAACTGATAGTTAATCATCTCACTATCAAAGCCTGATTGAAAGGCGTATTGACGTACTTTCTCCAGCAATACAGCTGCCTTGTCTAGTTGTTGGAGGAGAATGTATGTGTGTGCTGCGATCGAATTTGAAAGGCCATCTTGAAACTCCAGTTTGTTTTGACATATGTGGAGCCAGTCTAGTGCCTCTTTTGGCATTCCTAGATCGTTATAGACTCTGGCAATGACAACAGCCACAAAAAGCGGAGCTTCAAGTGAAACATTCTCCATTAATTTACTATACTCTTTGTAATTCTCGAAAAGTAGCTCCAAGGCCATATCATACTCTCCCATTGCATAGTATGGTAATGCCATTGTCTGTGCTACAATGTAATTTGCCTCTTCTCTACCAGTAATTTCAGATATGTGGGAATACACATCATCCAGAATTTCTAATGCCCTGTGAGGATCAAAGTCCTTGATTGTATTTGCTTTCGATAATAGCATTCTCGAGGTCCAGATGAAATCATCATATTCTCTTGAAATCTTTAGAGCTTCATCGCATTTGTTGAACACTCCTTGTACATCACCTTCATTTCGAAGACCATAGGCTTCAATTTGCATGATAGACGGTAAGAACCTTCTGAAATCAGGATTTGACTCAACTAGTTTCCTTGCCTGTTCTATGTACCTTTCTGCTTCTGGATTTGGTAATGACAATGTTCCAACTAGGTATAGATGGAGGAGAATCCAATCTTCTGGTTCTCTATCAATCCCCTCTTGTAGTGATTGCTGTAACTTCTGCTGGTCCTCGTTGCTTAGACTCGATCCATCAATAAACATCTTCAGAGGAAAAGCCAGGATATTTTTCTCTTCCCGTGTTATTATTTTGTACCAAGTGTCAGGATACAATGTTGAAAATACAGTGGCCAGAATTCCAATATCTGAGTTCATAGAATAACTAGTAGATTCATCCACGAGACCCATTACAATATCATGAAAGGTTTCTGCCTTCCCCATGATATCATTGATTCTCGCAATGGTTTCATCACTAAAGAAGGGATAGTATATCGTGATTGACCCAAGCGACTTCATCCTGCATACTGAATCATCGCTTGGATATAAATCAAATTACAAATTAGTTTCCGTGTTATCACTCGTGAACTCCGAGCAATGTCTACAAATTGGAGTTTGGTTGCATGCACCATTGTTCGAGGTTAAGAGATATGAAGTATGGGATAAACATTCCAAACTTTGGGTGGTTTGGAGATATAGAAACACTAGTCGATATTGCTGTTGATGTCGAGAAGGCAGGATGGGATGGATTCTTCCTCTGGGACCATATGCTGGTCTTCAAGCAGGATGATATGGTCTTGCCATTTGTTGATCCTTGGGTCGCACTAGCAGCAATAGCATGCAACACATCGAAAATGGCTATAGGTCCACTTGTCACACCCATCCCGAGAAGGAGACCTTGGAAGGTAGCTAGAGAAGCTCTCTCAATAGATCAACTCTCAAAGGGTCGTCTTGTTCTAGGAGTGGGAATTGGGGCTCCTCCAGATGTTGAGTTCGAGTACTTTGGAGAAGTCCGTGATGACCGGAAACGCGCTGAGATGTTGGATGAAGGACTTGAGATAATTACTGGTCTGTGGTCAGGTAAACCCTTCTCATTCAAGGGCGTGCATTATAACCTTAAAGAGATGACCTTCCTCCCCAAGCCCAAACAAGAGCCTCGGATTCCGATATGGGTTGGAGGTGGAGTTCCACACAAGGCTCCCTTCAAGAGAGCTGCGCGATATGATGGTGTTGCACCAGTTCATTCGAAGTGGCCTGAGCCAGTCACTCCGCAGCTTCTTAATGATGTACTTGATATTGTTAAGGAAGAACGAGGAAATCTCGATAATTATGACATTGTCATCTCTGGTCAGACAACTGGTAGTGACAGTACCAAAGACCGAGAAACGGTGGAGTCTTGGTCCCAAGTGGGAACGACTTGGTTTCTAGAGGATATCAATGGCATGAGAGCAGAAATTGATGAACTTCGTGAGAGGATAAGAATGGGACCACCATCGGTGTAATTGACATTAGATTACATCCATTGCGATTCCTTTCAGATTTTCCATAGTTTTTTATCAAAGTAATTGAGAACCTACTTTGCGCGTGAGTACAATGGGTAGGATTGCATCTTTCTTTGGCTTTCCAGAGGATAATTTGAGAGTACTTAGGGTTGCACGGACCTTCCTGATTCTGGTCCCTCTACTCATAGCAACAGTCATGATGTCAAATACGTTCTATATGATCTTCATTGCTGAAGCCTTGGGTGGTGGACCCGGAAGATTTCTTGAAGGTCTTGGGCTTGTGGGAGTTCTGGTCATTATTCAACTTAGTGTACAGACTTCCCTCGATTATCCAACAGGTGCAATTGGTGACTGGATTGGTCAACGCTGGGTCATTGCATCAGCTTACTTGTGCTATGCGCTTGCATTCTACTTAACTTCACTTATCACAGTCGATACTCCTTTCACCTTTTTCATATTCGTTTATGTCTTAGTGGCAGTAGCTGCTTCTCAGGAGAGTGGAGCTTGGGGGGCATGGTTCGACAACAACTACCGTATTGCAGTTCCAGATGATGATGCCAGAAGGTCGTACGGTGTTTTTCTTGGAAGAAGTGGAATGATCATACAGATTTGCGCTACGATTGTCCTGATACCCGGAAGTGTTCTCGCAGCCATATACGGCCGGCAGTGGGTGTTTTTGCTAGAAGCAATACTTTGTGCCTTTATCTCTTTGCTAGTTATTCGGTTCGTCGTTGATTTCCCTGAAATTGTAGAAGCACGGCAACGTCCCACGATGAGTGAATACACCAATCTACTGAAATCAGGTGTTAGTTTTTTGTTTACGGACCCATTTGTTAAATGGTTCATCATCGGAGGGATGTTAACTTCAAGTGTAATTATTGTCTGGGGTAACCTAATCCTTTTTCCATTCTACTTTCTATACTTAATCACAGATGTTGGTGTGTCCAGCTTCAGAACAATTCTGTTTGTACCTGGAGTCATCTCAGAGGAACGTTCAGGAGTTTGGTCCCAGCGATTCGAACCTAAGAAATGGATTCCTAGATTTCGATTGCTTCAGACGTGTGGATTCGTTTTCTTCTTGGTCATATCTCTATTCATGCTTGTATTCCCGCCGCTTGGTGAAGGTGCCACTATGATCCAACTCTTAATTCCATTCACTGATATTGTGTTCTTGGAACTACCTCAAGCTTACATTTTACCCATCTTTGCACTCTTTCTCGTATTCGTGTTTACCGGCCTCTTGTCTCGGTTTGCTATGGTATTGTCACAAAGAATACTTTTGGATGTGATTCCCAACAGGATTCGAAACAGTGTCTATTCTCTAATGCCAACTGTGGCAATGATTTTAGCTCTTCCCCAGATAGTTATAGTAGGCTTTGTGATACAATATCTAAGTTTTCCAATCGCTTTGGTAATGTGTGCGATTTTGTCGTTGGTGGGAGTGCTCATGATACAGAGAGGCTTATCATATCCAATCCCCACTCTTGAGGAGGAAACATGGGGGGCTCCAAAAGCAGAACCTCCTATGCACTTTGAAGATGTGATTGATCCAGAGATCGATGTTGACGATGACATGGTCTAGATGCAATAATGGATTAAATCAGTGTAGGCGAAATCAACATGCGTAGGTGCTAAATTCTATGTTTGCATAGAGTACTTTATTCGAAATATCCGAGTTCCTTTTTCTTTGCCTGAGCATCTCTAATCGTCTGTGCGTATGCCTTTGCTTTCCCCGCCTTTGGATTGGATGATTCTGCTCTTGTTGCTCTATCGAAGGAGTAGGCTGCTTTCACCTTGTACATATTGGCACGTTTGTAATCACCTTCTCCCTCCAACAGTGTGCCAAACAAATTACACGCACTAGCCAACGCCCACCATGAATCAAAAGAAGACGGTGTAAGATTGGTTGCTTCATCGAATGCCTCTATCGCTTTCTCCAGTCTACCGGATTCCATCTCTCGTCTCCCACGTTCATAGGCTTCGTTGGCGTTCATAGTAGTACCCAGTTGCTTCGAGATAGACATGCAGTCATAAGCTTGGTGATACGCCTTAGAGAATACCTGTAGCAAACAGCGCGTCACGTTTGAAGCGAACTTTTCCCTCATCAGTTGAGTGTTCTTTTATTGATAAGAACGCATCCTCCTTCATCGAGTCTGTGATCTGCCCATTGTTTTCTCCCTCATGCAACCAGTCATAGTCCATCATTTCTTTCCACCAGAACTTAACAGAGGGGTAATCAAATGTGGTTGATTTCTCAAAGATACGGATGTCCTGAAAACCCGCCTGAGTAAGTATGATCCTCCATCCCTCCTCATTCTCTATGTGATAGTTACGTTTGCAATCAATGGAATATGATGAAAGGAATGCATACATCCAATCAAGGTCTTCCTGCAATAGCCAGGTACTCATTCCGAACTTACCATCGGGTTTTAATAAACGAGTGATTTCACTCATTAGCTCATCTTGTTTCTTGTATTCCAAAGAATCAAAATCGTAATAGTTGTCCCATCCAATGAAGCCTGCGGTGATATAATCAAATGAGTCATCCTCATACTCGGTCTTTCGAGCATCAATGAATTCGACCTCGGCATTTCTAATGTTG
>JBHLPA010000206.1:0-5086 GCA_048939935.1 Promethearchaeota archaeon
GCGCAAGATAATCCAAACTCGTATAGGAATTTAATTGTAAGAGTTGCTGGCTACAGTGCATATTTTGTGGACTTAGGTAAAGCAGTTCAAGATGAGATTATTGGAAGATTTCAGAAGTCTATCCATTAATTGTAATAAAAGAGAAAGGACACTCAATAGAATAAGGAGAGAGGAAATTCCCTGTCCACCTGTCTCCGTCAGCCTCTACTTCTTACCAGTTTTGAAATAAGATTGTTCAGTCAAATCAAGAATAACTTCATTAGATACCTTATTCGGTTCTTGAGTCCATCGATATACTGGGAGTCAAATTGGTAGTTGACACAAAAACCCGACCTTGAGTTATCAGCTGAACAGACTGAGAAAGCCCTCGGCAAGATGATCAAACAGGGAGTAGCTGTTCAGGTCAGGACATCTTTGACTGAGAGTGTGTTTCTAGTAGGCTTTGCTCTTCTTCTTCAGGCTCCAAATACAGTAATCGGAATCCTTGCTGCAATCCCCTCAGTCACTCAATTCCTTCAGATTCCCGCAATAATTCTAGTTGAAAGATTACACAATCGGCGTCGATTAAACTTCATCACTCAGCTCGGAAACAGGCTGGGAGTTCTATTCATGGCCTTGATTCCGTTTCTTGCTACGGGACAGATTGGACTGATACTATTAGTTGGTGCTATGGCTATCCAAAGCACTTTCACAGCACTGGGTGCGCCTAGCTGGAACTCGTGGTTGACCGACTTAGTACCTCCTGACCAACTTGGCAGGTTCTTCTCAAAGAGGATGGCCTTGATGGGCTTGATGGGCATAGTTGTATCACTTCTTGGAGGCCGCTTCATTAGTAGTTGGATGACAGATGTTAGTTCAACTGACACTTTTACTCAATTATCAGGATATTCGGTAATATTCTTCATGGCATTTCTAGCGGGGATAGTTGCCATTTACTTTACTAGCACTACGCCAGAACCACCAATGAAGACGCGTCAGGAAAAAATCAGTTATTCAAAACTACTTGCAGAACCATTCCAAGATGAGAATTATAACAATCTTCTGAAGTTCTCAGCAGCTTGGGAGGTGAGTACATCTTTTGCTGGCCCCTTTTTCACGGTCTATCTACTAGATGTAAATATTCTTGGATTGGAGGTTGCATTTGTAGCAGTACTCGTAGCAATTACTCAATTGACTAGTGTCATCTTCCTCCGGTTGTGGGGACGACTCTCTGATCGTTTCAGTAACAAGTCAATCCTGCAGGTTGCATTACCTTTGTTTGTTATTGGTACTTTTCTATGGACTTTCAGCTCCATAGCGAGAGATTATGGGCTTCTCATTCCCCTTCTTATCTCGATTCACATTCTCAATGGTTTCTCAGCGGCCGGAGTTCATTTGAGTACTAACAATATTGGTATGAGGTTAGCACCACGTGGAAAATCAGCTTCGTATCTTGCGGCTAAAGGCACTGTCACAGCTATAGTAGGTACTATAGCACCTATCACTGCAGGAGTATTCGCAGATCTCTTTGCTCCTCATACAATCGAATTCTCTCTATCTTGGTTAGTAGATGGAGAACTCTTCACATTAATTCCAGCTTATCGGTTATCCGGGATTGATTTTCTCTTTGTCATTTCAACTATCATTGGGATATATGCAATACATAGGATTGCGTTTGTCAATGAACCTGGAGAGGTAGAGGAAAGGATAGTGCTTGAAGCTCTGTTAGCAGAAACAAGACGAAATGTCAGGACTGTTTCAACAGTTGACGGTCTAAGACATACCTTTCAAGTTCCAATTAAAGTGACTAAGAAAAGCTTAGGACGGAGGAAGAAGAAAGCTGAAGGAAAACCTATCAGCGAAGATTTAGAACCTCGTGATGGTGCTGAATAGTTGCAGGGAGTTTCCAAACTTCTCCTGACTAATCTGTTTTATGAGGTCGTTATCTCGGAGAGAGAGGAATCGCTAGTGTGTCCATCTCTCTGTGGTTCGATCTATAACCATTTGAATCTTGGAGTCCTCAACAAGGTCAATTCGCCATGTGTTTACAGGCACAGTTGTGCCATCCTTCGAAATACAATCTCTGAAGATTCGAAGATTTTGAGAATTGAGACGACTGCACTTCATTGCCATGCGATCATCGCATTTGAGAGGGGAGCATTCCACGGTTGTGTTCACAAGCCAAAGATCTTCACTGAGCTTCGTAGCAACAATCAATGCTGGACAGAGTTTCACATTTTCCCTGAAGATTATATGATCTCCTTCGTCAATTTGCATCTTATTCGGTTGTTTGGATTTATCTTGTATTTCAAGAGATTCGGCATATTCACAAAGTACTCTGCGTGCACATTTCCTGAGTGAATCTTGTGATGCTTCCACAACAATTCCTTCATTTTGGTAACAAGGCTTGTTTCTATTCATCAAAGAAGCCTCCAGATTCTATTTTTTGAAATGAAAATCATCAAAATCTGGCACCCCCCGCCATCAAATGTCACAAGGAATCTTCTTAATTCCAGTGAATCTAATTAATCTGTAGATGCAACAGGCACATACTTTCTCTCCCATTGTCTTCCCCTCAAGATGGACATTTGGGCAGATACCATTGTGATTTGTGGTTTCCAAGTATACGGATACATCCAGACCTCAACAATGCTCTTTGAGAATCCAGCTGACTCTGGAACACGACCTCGTAGGGTGTTCCTATAGGTTGACAGCTCAATTCTATAATTAGCAGATAACCCGTTCTTCTGGGTGATTCCACCCATATAGCTCCCTGATTTAAGACTATAAAAGTCCTTGACGTACTTGGGGACGTAGAAGATGTGGTAGTGACCCGCACCTTTCGTTAGTCTTGTTAAGAATCTCAAAGGCATTCTTGACTTCACCTCATTCTAGCTCTGTAAGTAATATCCCTAGAACCAGTGTACATTATTGTATGCAAAATGTATATAAATATGTCTATAATTGTATGCAATATGGATGTTTCACTCATGAGCGAAGATATGATGATACGTGTACCGCGAGAACTCAAAAGGCGTTTCAACAACTTGGAAAAGAAGGGCTCTTGGAAAGGATTCGCTGCTTTCGTTAGAGAGGCAATACGCATCCACTTAGATCGTCATGAAGAGATTGAAAGAGCCAATGGTTGAAGTCCATCTTGAGGAGAAACTCAAGAGGGTCTACAACCGACCATGTTCTATCGGGGTTCTTACTGTTGATTCTGTAATTCATTGGATAGAACGCATGTTTGAGCATGTAGACAGCCAAATACGAATGCAGACAAATTTATAACTATATGTCTACAATATGTATACATTAGTAAACATTATCGGAAGGGTAGTTGAGATGTTGAGTGAAACTAAGCGGAAGCCTGAAACTAATCAGAAGAGAATGGGTGATGTAGTTTGGGTTGAGATTGCAGCTGAGTGGGCATATTGGATTGATCCTGAATCATTCAACCTCAAACGTGTCAAGAAACGCGCACCTGTTGGTGCGGTAATCATTGTGAAAAGTAGAGAGAGAATTGATGACGAGAGAACCTATGTCGATTCTTCATTTGGTCTGATTACTGAAATAGGTATTGCGGAGTTTTCTAAGAAAGAAGCGAGAGAGATTCTTTCTAGGCAGTTCATCGAATTGACCCGTTGGAAAAAACAATGGCCACCCCACACATCTATCAAGAAAACACTTAGTTCAGGGGATGTTGAAATCAATTATGAGCCAACCGAGTATGACTCATTCAAACTTCTAGTGACCCATCAGATGATTGATTCTGACCCGAGTGAGTACCTAAAGAGGCTTAAAAAACACGAAGCACCCCAGACACCACTATGGAAGGTTGAAACTGCCAAATCAGGAAGATCTAGATGTCGTTCATGTAATGATGTGATTCTCGAGGGGCGATTTCGAATCGGGGAGCCGTATTTCTATGAGGGAAATCTCTCTTACAAGTGGTATCATCCTAGATGCCTGGTATCAAGCTTGGACATGGACGAGATTGGAAATCTAGATGGCTATAAAGCCCTCAGACCTGAGGAGAAACTTCGTTTGAAACGTATCTTTACAAGGTGAGAATTAAGAGGACTATATAGATGAATAAGGACGAAAAAAAGGATATTGTTGAGAAAGAATCTGCGACTAACATTTTTGGTCTATCAGACTTAGAGAGAATGTTCAGGTCGATGTGGAGATATCCATTTGAGTGGTCAAGAAGACTCGAGGAAGGTTTTCGAACTCCGCTTTCTGAGGTGGATGTCGATGACAAGACTGGAAATACAAATGTGACTCTCGAACTTCCTGGAGTCAGTAGGGAAGAGATTGAGGTCACTGTGAACAAATCATCGTTGATAGTCAGAGCCGAGAGTGAGAATCGGAAGTATAAGAGAAGCTTTTCCTTTTCTCAGGAATTTGATCCCGTATTGACCAAAGCAAGTTTCAGTGATGGAGTTTTAGAGATCTCACTGAAGGCTATCAAGACAAAGGAAGTCAAGGGACATCGGGTTGAGATTGACTAGAAGATGTTGAGAGAAGGGAGTGAGGACAATTCCCAAAGGAACCGGTTTAGACCAAACACAATGTGAGCCATCATGCGTTATAGAATAATAGGTCAAATAAAGCATCGAAACTCTGGGAGGGGAGTATCTGACCTTCAAGTTAGAGTGTTTCCTCCTGGGTGGATTGACAGAGAAGATTGTCTGGGAAAGGACACAACCAATAGGAAAGGCGAGTTCAGCATCACCATTGATGATAATGATCTCAGAAACCGTCACATCAATCCAGACCTAGAACTTGCAGTTGTTATTAGAATTACAAAATCTAATGGATGGGTGGTACATGAAGTCTGGAAATATCTTCAATCAGATCAAGATTTGATTGTCGATATAGAGGTTGCCCAAAGCGATGTGGGTGGTGAATATGTCGTTTCCGGAACTGTGTATGATATCCATTCAGGATATCCCCTCCCAAATTTGATAGTCGAAGTACGTGATGAAGACTTCATCGTAGATGATGTTCTTGGCTCAGCTGAAACAGACAAGTCTGGACACTACGGGGTGAGCTTTGAGCGGGATGACTTCCTTGGAGTCCTTGATATCAACCCGGATGTGTA
>JBHLPA010000207.1:0-5058 GCA_048939935.1 Promethearchaeota archaeon
CTCGATGCTCAGTTTTGTGGACGAGCGTGACAACATCTATCTACTCAAAGTGTCGCCATTTAAGTCAAGGGACATTGTTCTCTCAAAATATCTCCTAAGTCTTTTCGAGGTCGGTATTGCAGTCATACCTGCTTGTGGTTTTCTGGTCTACCTCATTCACATTCAGGGCTATCTCTCGGTGATTACTCTTGTTGCTCCATTGACCATTCTCTTTGCTGCTACTGGGGTTGCTGTTGGAGCCTATGTTCCTGTACTGACTAACGATCCAAAGACTCTACCTGTTCCTCTTGCATTCTCATTTCCCGTAATCAACCTTGGATTGGGTGCAATTATGATTTATCTAGTTGCAATCTTTGCTGATAATATTCTTGTTCTCGTAGTCCTTCCATTGTATACGTTATCTTTGGTCTATTTCTTCCTGGCTCTATCATTACGAGCACTAAAAGGATACAAGTAATATCACTCCTTGCGAACAAGACGGAGTGCGTTAGCAATTACTGCAAATGTAAGACCCATATCTCCAACTGCAATTGCAATCCAAAGGTTCACCAGTCCCAGTATTGCGAGAGCTCCCACAAATAATTTGATGGATATTGAGGTAGCTATGTTCTGCCGAACTATCGACATTGTCTTTTTTGCTTTTTTAATAAGCGTGGGAATTTTCCTGAGGTCTTGCTGCATTAAAGCAACATCTGCTGTTTCAAGTGCTGCGTCTGAGGAAACAGCTCCCATCGCAATTCCTACATCAGCTGCTGCGAGGGCAGGTGCATCATTAATTCCATCACCAACCATGATTGTTGATCCATTTCGAGACAAATCCTCAATTACTTTGACTTTTTCTGCCGGAAGTAATTCAGCTTTGTAACTGTCAACTCCGACGATTTCCGCAACCTCCTCGGCCACACAGTCACTGTCTCCTGTGAGAATTACTGTGCTAATACCTATATCCTTCAATTTCTTGACAGCTTCAATTGCCCCTTCTCTTATCGAGTCTGACATGATAATTGTGCCAAGGTGTTCTTTTTCTTGTGCGACATAAACCATGGTTCCCGTACCACAGCTATGTTCTGTTAGAGAATCTAGTTGGACCTCTTGTTCATCTAGTAGTTTTCGGTTTCCCACAAAGTAGGTTGATTCACCAATCTTCCCCTCTACACCACGTCCTGGGATTGATGAAAATCTATCTGTACCTTCAATCTCTAGATTCTCTTTTTCCATTGCTGTGACTAATGCCCGTGCAATAGGATGCTCTGATTTTTGTTCAAGTGCTGCAGCCACAGAGAGAATGTTCTGTCTTGAATATCCATTGTGCTGACATACATCTGATACAGAGAGAACTCCCTCTGTCAAGGTACCTGTTTTGTCAAAAGCCACAGTCTTTGTCTTACTTGCGGCTTCAATGTATATTCCTCCTTTAACCAAAACACCATCTCTAGCAAAACCCGTTATTGAGGAGACCATACTCACTGGTATGGATACCACAAACGCACAGGGACAGCTGATAACAAGTAGAGTCAATGCATGGTAAGTTGCGCGAGTAATAGATGCTCCGAAATAGAGAGAACTGAGACCTACTAGAATTGTGAGTGCTAACATAATCGGTGTGTATTTTTTCGAGAATCGTGTGATCATCTTTTCAGTAGGTGCTTTCTTGCTCCTCGCTTCATCAACCAATTCGACTATCCGAGAAAGTACTGTTTCATGTGATTCTGCTGTCACCTCAACCTCAATGTATCCCTCTTGGTTTATTGTACCAGCATAAACTTGGTCACCGGGAGATTTAGAAACTGGAATTGATTCACCCGTAATCGGCGCTTGATTTACAGATGTTCTCCCATTCACTATAATTCCATCGAGTCCTATTCTTGTTCCGGGACGAATAACTAGAATATCTCCATGTTTGACTTCAGTGGTTGGAATCAACGCTTCAGCACCTTTACTCATTTTGATAGATGCTGTTCGTGGTTCGAGTGCCACCAGACTTTGAAGTTCTTTTTTCACCTGATCCTCTGCACGTTCTTCCAGCAGCATTGATATGAAGAACAGAAACATGACTGCCGCACCTTCTGCAGGTGCTCCAATAATGAAGGCACCAATAGACGCTACAGACATGAGAAAATGCATATCGAGCTTCAGTTTTGTTAGACCTCTTACACCCCTGGGAAGAATGAATTGACCTGCAGAAAGCATGGAGATAAGAAACACTGCATAGACTATTGTAATCCCAAAACTTGCTAGCTCAAGGAGTAATCCAAGAACCAACATTGCAGCTGATAGGGCTGCCATTCTATATTTGTAACTTGTTGACTTGTGACTTTCCGCTCCTGCTGTTTCTGCGCAGGTAGTACAGACTGTTTCAGTTCCCTGCGACATGGTCTCTGGCCCTCTTCATGATGTCTGTTATACAGTCGTCATCAATACTATAGAACACCTGTTTGCCTTCATGTTTCGATCTAACGAAACCTAACATCTTCAATGTACTAAGGTGATGACTCACTCTGCTGATTGGCATATCAAGCGAGTCTGCAATATCTGAAACGCAAAGACTCTCATTCCCTGTCAGGGCTGCAATTATTTTCACCCTTGAGTGATCTGAAAGAGCTCTAAAGATTTGGATGACATCATCCAGCTCTTTGTTTTGAAATTTAATTTGTTTTCCAGCTTTTGATTTCGCGGCAACCATCAATCAACACAACATTTCAACCTTTGTTCAACTGTTGAAACGAATCCCCCTCTTAAAAGAGATTCTGTTACGGAACAAATCTTCAATCATTGATTTACACAAGCAATCTATATTATGATAATTCCGGATTCATCTACAGAAGAAGAGCAGTATCAAGAATCTAGGCGGAACTTGATTTGTCGCGTCCAAATAAAAAGAATGTTGCCAATCTGGAAGACGAGTACTTCGGGATGGTAATGTTAGCAAATGATGGAATCATCATCCTACAAGATGAAAAGATCGTCATGGCTAATCCTGCATTCCTTGAAATGATGGACTATGACTTTGCCGCCTTAGAAGGGAAACCAATAACTGATCTGTTAGAACCTGCTACTGCCCATCAGTTCACGGAAGTTCAAGACAACCAAAACTGGGGTCAGAGTGGGAGACCTGCTTTTCGAGCACGATTCGTGAAGAAAGATGGTAGTATAGTCCATGTTGAAATCAGTACATCAGATTTTGTTCTCTCACGAAAACCCGCGATTATGGGTATTGTGAGGAATGTTACACATCAAGTTGAACTTGAAACTGCTATTGATATCTCGGAGAGTAGATACAGGGCTCTTTTTGACTCATCACCAATAGCATACTTTTCTCTAAGTCTGATGGGTAATGTCTTACAAGTGAATAAAGCTGCAACTCGACTATTAGGTTATGAAGAAGAAGATCTACTCCGGCATAACTTTTCATCATTTATCCCAAATGGAATTGGAAAGGATATAGTAAGTCAAATGCTCTCAGAGGCAGCCAATGGAAAAACTGTTGAAGACTTCGAGATGCAAATGAAGACTGCTGATGGAAGATCGACTTGGGTAAGTGTAACTGCAAATCTACTTGAGTACCGGGAACAATCCCCTACAATTGCATTGATGGCACTTGATATCGACCGACGGAAAAATGCTGAAGCCCGAGAGAAAATAGAGCGAGAGAGAGCTAATCTCTACTTGGAGGTCATGACTCACGATTTGAACAACGTAAATCAGAGTCTCCTCTTCTCTACTGGTCTGCTTGAAACTTCTGAAGATATACCTGAACGATACCGCCCTCTGTTGCATGAATCGAGCTGGAATGTGAGGCGGGCTGCACGGATGGTTGCAAATCTAAGGTCACTCTTCAGACTGGCTAATGAGCCACCAACCAGAACGAAAGTGGACTTCTATGATTACTTGCAAACTGCTGTGGAGTCTGTTCAGAGAGATTTTCCATGGAAGAAATTGGAACTCTCGACAAACATTGAGAAGGGTCTGTTTGAGGTGGCGGGTCATCAATACCTTGAACAAGTATGTTTCAACATCCTCCACAACGCCATGACCTTCGATGAGAATGATACAGTATTGATTGATGTCGAAGCTGAAATCATCAATGAGGTCAAGATGGTTCGAATCGAATTCATAGACCATGGACCCGGTGTACCAGACAGCGCAAAAGAATTCATTTTCCGAAGAACTGGAAGTCCTGATGAACAAATTGTCGGTCGTGGTTTAGGTCTCACACTGGTTGATAGAATAGTCAAGAATATTGGCGGCAAGATTGGAGTTGAGGACCGAATTAAAGAGGACCATTCCCAAGGAGCACGATTTGTCTTGATGCTTCCCCTATGGATTGAAACTCCAGAACTTCAGTGTGGACGAAAAACATGCATTACTTTTTACAAGTCCAATCATTGCGTCTTCTGCGATCCTGCAATGGAGATTCTGACCGCTGTTCTTGATTCTCTTGGTGTACCTCAGAGCATGGTGGAAACTATCAATGTTGATGACCCAGCTGTGAAGATTCAGGAAGACGAACTCCCAATGCTTCCGTACATTAAGATCTGTGACACTGAACTTACCGGTTTTATTTCTGAAGGCGCAATTCGTAGCTCAGTCATGAGTCTACTCATGACTCAGTGCTATCCTGACTTTGTGTAAACTTAGAATAAAAAATGAAGATTGAGGGGTGTACCCCTCAGAATCCTCTGTCCTAGAAGAACATTGTCTTATCATGCTTTAGTGTTTCATCAATCATTGTGGCAGCGCCAGCAATCTCGATTCGGGGGTCACAAAAGTCTTTCTCACTAATGCCTCTAAATTCTGCTGAATTGGAGCAAACCTGAATACTACCCCCTGCTTCAAGAAAGGCATCAATTAAGTCAGGGAGTGGAGGGAATCCAGGTGCTTTTACCTTTCCAGCAACACCCTTCTTCACCAACATGACTGCATCCATCATCAAGAAGATATTAGCATCAACATCCTGAGCTTGTGCAGTGGTACCTGTAACGAATGGACCAAAGCATCGCTCAGCAGCTTCTGGGCCCCATTGAGAAATAATGTATATACTTGGCATTTATTATCATC
>JBHLPA010000208.1:0-5053 GCA_048939935.1 Promethearchaeota archaeon
TGAACCACGGAGGAGGAGGAGATTCAGAGTCTAGGGATAGAGCCTCTCTAAATCTCGATGAAGAACAGGTAAAGAAGATCAAACAGATTGCTAGTTATCACCCCAAGACTGTCGTGTGCCTTATCGCTGGAAGTCCAATTGCTATGAATGAATGGATTGGTGAAGTGGAAGCAGTTATGATGTGTTGGTACGGAGGAATGGAGGCAGGTCATGCAATTGCTAATGTTCTGTTTGGAGATGTGAGTCCATCAGGAAAACTACCTTTGACCTTTCCAAAACGTCTGGAAGATTCCCCTGCACATAGTACTGGAAACCCAAGGAATTATCCAGGAGATGAGGATAAGAGAATCTACTATGATGAGGGAATCTATGTAGGGTATCGATGGTTCGATAAGAAGAAGATTGAACCATTATTCCCATTCGGTTTTGGACTTTCCTACACCAAGTTTGAATATGGGGATGTCAGTCTAAACCGACAATCTATGAGTAAACCAGATGCTATAATTGCCGTTAATGTTGATATAACAAATACAGGTCAACGGGCAGGTTCAGAGGTCATCCAAGTCTACTCAAATGATGTGGATTCATCAATTGATAGACCACCACAGGAGCTAATTGGTTTCGAAAAGGTAAGATTGAACCCAGGAGAGAGTATCAGTGCTGCAATAAAAATCAGAGCTGAGGACTTGGCTTTCTATGATGCTGCTAGACATGGTTGGAGAATAGAACCGGGTGAGTTCAAATTGTTAGTAGGTAAGTCGTCAAGAAACATCTTCGAAGATACTGAGATTTCCTATGGCTAAGAGCGCATAATTCATTCCTTTGGGAAAGGGATTATAAGCCACGCTATCTGTGTGGCTGCTGCGTGGTGAAACGTTGGGTAGGATCAAGAACTATTTCGGACTGGGAGGAGCTGAACCAGAAGTTGTCAACCTTGCAACGAAATATACCACATTATCAGTCCTCATGCAAGCATCACTTGCAATTTCAACAACGTTCTATCTCATTTTTGTTGCTGAAGCATTAGGGGATGGTTCCTTCATCGTTGGAATGACTTTCGTTGGAATCTTAGTTGTTGTGCAGATGGTAATCCAAACCCTCTTTGATTACCCAACAGGAGTCATCGGAGACTGGATTGGCCAACACTATATTTTGACAACAGCTTTTGCTACCTATGCTGTAGCGTTTTTCCTAGTCTCACTAGTTACAAGTACGAGTCCATTCGGGATTTTCGTCTTAATCTACGCTCTAATGGGATTTGCAGGTTCACAGCAGAGTGGTGCCTTGGGAAGTTGGTTCGACAACAATTGGCGTGTAGCTATGCCTGATGATGAGGGAAGAAAGGAGTATGGAGTGTTCATTGGTAAGATGGGGATGATTGCTTGGATTACAAACGTTCTCATCCTAATTCCGGGTGGCATCCTTGCTACTATCTACAGCAGGTCGTGGGTTTTTCAGGTTCAAGCGGTCTTATGTATCATCATTGCTATTGCATGTGGTCTGATGGTTCGTAATCTCCCTGAAACAGAAAGGTCGAGGCAAGCCCGACCCACACTGGGGGAGTATTTCACGTTACTTAGAGATGGTGTTCAATACTTATTCAGCGGGAAATTCATCACATACTTGCTAATTGGTTCAATGTTGATGAACAGCTGTCTCACAGTCTGGGCGAATTTGATTCTCTTCCCAATGTACTACAGTTACCTTCTCACTGACGTGGCTGTAGCAAGTTTTCGTACTTTAGTGATGATTCCTCTCGTATTCTATTCAGAGCGTTCTGGAGTCTGGGCGAAAAGATTTGAACCTGGGAAATGGATTCCAAGATTTCGTTTTATTCAGACCGGAGGGGCTGTCTTCTTCTGGATATTTGCGTTTATCATGATTGCATTTCCAGTACCACCACCAGGGTCTCCCATGGTTGATTTTTATATTCCATCCACAGATATCCTTCTATTAACGGTTCCACTGATGTCGGTTATTCCAATCCTACTCATGATAGTAGTATTCTATGTTTTGGGTATCTTTCTCCAGATTGCGGGCGTACTGACATCAAGAATCTTCATTGATGCAATACCAAACCGTGTTCGGAATGGTGTCTACTCATTATTTCCAACAATTATTTTAATACTAGGCATTCCTCAAATCGCCTTCTTTGGGTGGCTAATTTCAGCGGCGCCAATATCTCTCACCCTGATTCTGACTGGAGGAATTTCAACAGTAGGTGTTTTGATGATTCTAAAAGCATTTCAATACCCCCGACCAGATGAGGAGTTAGTTAATCAGTCCCTGACGTGAACAAGACTCAATCATTTTTCATAAACACTGTTGCTTGTCTATATCTCGTATCCTTCACATAGTCGTACGATGCAATCTTCTTTGGTGTGACAATTACTGCCACCCATTCTGTGAGTTTGAAGAGACCCTCACGATAATCAAGAGCACGTTGTTTGGTCATTCGTCGATTGAAGATCTTCAGAGCAATCTCATCCACCTTTTCATCTGAGATTTCTGCTTCGCCATAGATGAGGACACCACGAGTAGGAGGTCCTTCAGTATCTATAAGAACAGTGACTCGGTTGTCTCGTTTAATATTAGCAGCTTTCACACTCTCCGCAGGTGTTCCAAAAGTCAACTTTCCACTCTCATAGACGAACCAAACTGGAGTAGCATGGATTGTACCATCCTGATTATGAGTGCAGACACGCGCCACGGTCACTGAATTAAGAAATTCTAGGACCTCATCAGGCGAAAGTGGGGGGGACTGAGTATATGACATGATCCTCACACACGATTCGTTCTAACAAGATTCACACAGGAACACGGTGAAGTATAACCGTTTTGGATTTGAGAAAAAATGATCACAGGTCTCTTGCCAGACTGATTAATCTGCACGCTAATCTGAAACCAGCCATATTGTATAAATCAATAGCACCGTAATTAGCAGCAGGGGTTCCAACAGCAGCATACTCGCATCCATATTCTCTCATAGTCCTCAGAAGTTCGTTAATCAGGTGAAGCCCAATTCCTCTCCTTCTATAATCAGGAAGTACAGCCATTGGTCCCAAGATACCAGTTAGAGGTTTGTATTTAGACTTGCTAGCAAAACCTCCAAGAAATCCTGCAGGAACACCATCAACTACTGCGACTTTTCGAAAATCATCAGGTGAGTCACCATAGTATCCCTCAGCCATTCTTTGCAGTAGAGCTGTAGCCTGAATGTGCTCTGTGACAGTCTTATCAAAGCCATGAATCTCACGCTCTTCAGGTGTTGATGTGAAGGACTTGACTGTGAGGCTCGCCAGGTCTTCGAAAGTAAAGTTCTCTCCTGTTTCCACATGAACGCCGCTTAGTTTTGATGAGGATTCTACATTTTCTAGAGATTTCACCATGTCGATAGAATCGGGACGCTCTCTGTTAAAACCAGCCATCTCGTATAGTCTTAGATGATTTTTTACAACATCTGGTGAGCTTTCTGGATACTTTACTAAGCAACCTATCCTTTTGACACCCATCGATGTCAAGTATCGCAATGCTTGTTCAAGAAGAGCTGTTGATACTCCAGTGCTTTGGATTTTTGGAAGGACCGCTGGTTCCCATCTACGGATACGCGCCATGATACCTCCATATCTAAGTCCCAGAACCCCCACAATCTCTTCACGATCCGGGATTCTTGCGACTAAAAATAGACTTCCCGGGGTCCCAAAGTCTGAACGCATTTCATCAATTTCTTCATGCCTGTTAAAGTCAAAAACTGGAGCCTCTTTGTACCAATAGAGATGTTGCATGGCAGAGGACCAAGAAGTTGAGTACATTTCCCAATCATTAGCTGGTTCGATTATGAATTGATGTTCTGAATCCATTTGAACTCCTAAAGTTCGTACGTATGAGAGCAAATAGAGATTTTGCAGAACAGGGAACATGCTTATTTTGCAGTCATCAAAGTATTCCCGGGAATGAAAATGAGGATAAAGGCAGTTCTTCGAGATACCGATATTCTACAAATGGAGGCTGGTTCCAAATCGAGAATTCTTGCCGCAGCAAACAAAAATCTGGACAGGGTCATCAATCTACCGAGTCTGCTCAAGGTGATGGGATTAAGTTTCGAAGAGAGAACAACAATGCTTGATACCCTTGGAGAGTCCAAGATTCATGTTTGGTTACTCAATGAATCCGGACAACACTTAATTTTCATGAGTGAAGAAGAAGAAAAAGAGGGAAAAATAGACGGATATCAGTGGCAATAAGGAGCTCTATTGCGTTGGTGTAAGCTCCTTATACCTACGATTCATACACATCGCACAAACGTCTTCGCAGTCTGGCTGAGTTCCATGTCTCAGATGTTGTGCCATGCAGACCAATTCAGAGAGGTCCTTCTTCAACTCAGGGATTCCAGTCCCAGTGACGTTTGATACATAAGTCTGCTCAATAGCCCCGCGATAGTTAGGAATGTTTTCCTCCACCTTTGACCTCACGAAATCCACAGCTTGCTGAACCTGTTCTGGTTTGACATCAAACGGTGTGATATCTAGATGTGTCCCGACAAGTACTATGCTAGTGTGTTCTTTGATCAGTCCGTTCATCATTGCAGTCATCAACCAAGTTTCAAGCGCTGCTAATGTCCGAAACTCACTCAGCTTATATGTCAGGAGAATCACTGAAATGTTCTGCATATTTGGCATGAAGGAATAAGTGTCCATAACCTTCTCAAAGGTACCCAGTTCAGTTGCTTGATCAATACTCCTCTGACCGGGAGGAACATACATCTGAATGCATATCGCCTCATCAGCAGCTGCGCATGAAGTTGTGACAAACTCGAACTCCATATTCACCGTCTTTTTGATGCCATCAAGACAATCCATCTTCGTAGAATCCTCAGTATGCTCCGACATGGCTCTAGCTAAGGCTGTTTTGCCTACTCCGCCATCACCAATTGGAAAGACCGAACCTGTTACTGGCATCACTACCCCTTCTAAACTGGACGCGACTCTCCATGTGAACGATATTTGTAGCTGTCATCAAGCTTGACTGGGGTCTCCCTCAGTCCGTCTTTGCA
>JBHLPA010000209.1:0-5042 GCA_048939935.1 Promethearchaeota archaeon
AAGGAAGGAAAACTTCTCTCTCAGAGCTTCAACATTGACATTTGTTCCTGTAATCAATGTATAGACATAATGTCCACGTTCAATAGTTATGTAGTTCAGATCACCTGTTCGAAATACGGAGGTATCAGTCGGAGTTGCCGGATCAAACTTGAAGGCCGATATAGCAGCTACAATGTTTGGAGACATTTCCAAAAGCCGTGAACGCTCGTCATAGTAGTAGCTGTAAGCAGCGGTTCCAGATCGACGGTCAACAACAAAGAATGCCTGATGCCCTACATCTTCATCTTCTGGTTCTTCCATAGTTGAAGGTGAATCGATCGACCGGTCAATCTTCCAGCGTTGATACGCGAGCTCTGGATGCATATCGATAAACCCAGCAATCGCCATCGATGATAGTAGAAGTTGCGTCGGTTGAGATGACACATCTGAAAGCTCCAAACCATAAAGCTCCTCATATTCACGAGCCAATTCGAGCTGTTCATCCGAACCGGGCATTACCACTAGTTTGGAATCTGATTCCTGCCTTATCTTCATCACAATCTGCTCTACACTATCAGCAGTTGGTAGAGGTGGTGAGATGATCAGTGAGAAAAGAGAAGCACTGGATAAATCCTCAGACCAGTCAACTTTCACAATCTCATCAGGAGAGATACGCATGATTTCAACGCCAAATGGACCAACCAGGACAGGTGTAGAGTATACGCGATTTCTTTGCCCCTTTTTCTTGAGAATTGAATCCACAGCAGACCCTGATTTATCCCCATATGATGGATCAGAACTCACTATGAAGCAAATTCGCAATCGTTCTCGAAGAAGACCATCTGCTAAAGTATCAAATTCATCCTTGAAATCTCGAACAGATGTCTTTTCAATCTCCTTCTTTGTGGCTTCTTGAAAACGTTTCATAAGTTCAATATCAGACTCTGGGATAGGAGAAACATCAGAGACACCCACAATGATAGTAAACTCACTCACCGTACAAATACAGGTGCTTTTCTCATCAATCTCTGTGGTCACAAACTCCCTAGCAGATTGTTCCTGCATGAGCTTGTAGTAAGTCTCTAATACAAGTTGGAGATAGTCATCGCTGATTTCTTTGTTACCAAATGATATGGATGCCAATGCCTTGGACCCTAGAAGGTCAATAAGCACTGCATCCATAATCATTTCATAATCATCCTCTTGATTCTCAAGTCGATTGTATTAACTCTCTCCACCCAAATTTCTATCATTGTCACTAATCAACATTGTTCGGTTCTCTTGGCTATGAATTCCTCAAAGGATAGCAGGTTACGCATGAGCCTCTGATAGTCCGAACCAATCCAGTTCATGTCATAATCTATTAGATCCTCTCCGCCGCCAGATGTGATTGGTGGTAGGTCTGACAAGGCTTCAGCTACATTCACTGGAGGTGGTAGATCTTTATTGCCAAACCTAATGTCTCTTCGAGTTTTGCCACGTAAAAGTGAAGAAAATACACCTTGAAGAGATGCCTCACCTTCACCGACTCTTGTTCCCACAACAAAGATGCGTCTTCTTCGTTGAGGTGCCCCAAACTCCTCTGCGCGAAGGTTGTGCACTGTGACAGAATAATCTTCTTCACAAAGGGAGTTGATGATTGATGCAAGAATCTCTCCATTCTTCATCCATTTCAATCCAGGAACATTCTCAATCACCACGTTGTCAGGCATGAGAACTGCAACCATCTCAAGCATCCGAAAGACCAGTGAATTCCGGGAGTCTGATGTACTTCTATTACCAGCAGTGGAGAATCCTTGACAAGGAGGTCCACCAATGAGCAAATTCAGATGCCGCCCTGCAAGTGTTTTTTCAATTGCTTCAAGTAGGTGGTCTGACTGTTTGCTTGAATGGAGATCAGCTTGTATCACTTCTGTTGTTGGATGATTGTGAGAATATGTTCTACACATATTAGAATTGAAATCAGACGCTAGAATTACATCATGTCCAGCCTGTATGAATCCCTCAGAGAGCCCACCTGCACCCGAGAATAGGTCGACCACTAGACCAGGGCTGAAGAGGGATGCAATGGCACGTGCGAGTAATGGAGGTACCGCATTTCCTATCTGTTTATATCTTGAAGAAAAACTTCCAAGGAATCTGAAGTGGTCGGGAAATGATTGTAATCTAGCTGCTTCGCGCATTGATATGAGTCGGTTCTGCTCTGGGTGAATGAAAGTCCCATTTCCAGGTCGATTGAAGTACGTGTTTATTGTATAACTTGGTAGTTCATTCTTTAGGCGTCCATAGTATGTTGTGCGACCGCCAGACTTGAAGATCTGAGTTAGTCTAGCAGATTTCTTAATGATGCTTAGAGGAATGTCTTGCCAGTTCCCTCCAGCTGGGACTGACTGAATCATCTCCATATCAAGTTCACTAAGTGGTGAACAACGATGATTGTATAATAACCTCGATTCATCATCTGTTTCAGGTTCGATTGTAGCAAGGGATAAGGAATTCACAAACGATGAGTCTCATTGAAAAAGTAAAGACTTTGTAAGACAATTCTATTATAAAGTGTCAAAATCATGTAAGATTGCCTTTTTTTCCATTTCAGGAGTCTGTCTCATCTTCAAGATAGATTTCACATCATTTGATGAAAAACCATAAAGAGTAAAGACCAAGGCTTCGATCATTGGAGAGGATTCTTCTGATTTTAGTTGCTTCACCTCATCCACAAGAAGTGAGTATATTCTATCAGTGCGGGAGGAGTCTGGAACTGCTATCGGAAGTTGATTTAGCTCTCTTATTGAAACATGATTGTTAGTATTTGTCACGCCAAAACGCCAATTTAGTAGTTCAGAGTTCAAGACGCCAAGCAGAAAGAGCCTACGAGACTTGTTGGAATGATTGTTTTCCACAAGATAGTTGCATGAATTTGCAAGAACAACCTTTGGTGAAACCAATGCAAACTTCAGACGCCAACGCTGTGTTCTATTAGATATCTGTTGCCCAGCAATCCGATATTGTTCTATGTGGGCCACTCGTGAGGATGAACCTAACTTCTTTCTGAGTGATTTGATATCAACGAATTCAGCCACTGATTCAGATTGAAAGTTCAAAGTAAAGCGATTGATGTTGGAGCCTCTAATCAAGCGAATATCCGAACCATTCGAGATGATGCAATCTTTGTCTAAGGTAAGGTCCAGTTCTCCTCGCCTTACTGAAAGCCAAGTAAGTGATGATATTGATGGATGGGTATGTAATTTAGATAATAATCTCCACCCAGTCTTGTTCACCTGAGGAACTGAGAGGGAGGGACCAACATTCTTCTCAATACTATTTGCTTCAATTTGAAAGTAGTTTTTCGATTTTGCATCTTCAATATTCATCAGATCAAATTTCGCTGAGATGGAGCCTGTCTTTCCTCCACGTTCCAACGAAATTACTGTAAAAGATTGGGTCACTCCTTCAAACAACTTCGAGGTTTCTGGAAAGTCATCAACTGACTGGAGGTTATTCTCCTGGATAAGAACGCGTCGTAATTGATATGATGAGAGGTCTCCAAGGATGGTAGAGGGTACAATAAATCCAATTCTGCCTCCTTCTTTTGACAATTGCAGAGACCGCTCAATGAAGAGCCTGTGGGTATCTATTGTATATCTATTCCCAAGTTGATACTCACCGGAGTTCCTAAAATAACTGACATCTTCATTCAGTTTTTTCTTATATTTTAGGTAACTTTCCTCGTGAATCTCCCCCTCACCTGTCGAGAGTTGCTCTCTCAGGAACTCAGCAAGATTTGGTTTTAATCGATTATAAGGTGGATTCATTACAATGAAGTCAAATCCACCGTTTTCAAGAATTCTGTTAAACTCAATATACCACTCAAATGGTGACCGTGAATCAGTGTTTGAGAAGAAGTCGCGGTGGTCAGAGGTTCCATTCATACCAAGTAGTGAAATCAACGAATTGCCCTGTTTGAGTGAATCACCAAGTCCCGATTGACCCAGATTTTCCTCATTAGCAAGTAAACGGAGGGAGATATCAGTTACCTCAAGGGCTCCTGAATCTATATCTACACCAAAACACGTTTGGCGTACCTTCTTTTTGAAATCGAACAATCCCGATTTTCTTATCTCTGTCTTGCTGGTTCCACTACTAAGAGCATTTTGAATCCCTTCCTTCATGGCACGTATGTAAGCATTCATGGCAGAGATAAGAAACACACCAGTGCCACAAGCAGGATCTAGAGTTCGAAGTGACAGTATTTCCTGCAGCGATTCAATAGTATCATGGGTTGCTTTGCTTGCGAGTCGTTTCAATACAGGAGACAAGGTAAGGGACACGATATAGTCAGCGACAGCAGGCGGCGTGTAGTAAGCGCCAAGGGGTCTCTGAGATGTTCCTTCATTATATTCGAGGGGCAGACTATAGCAGCCCAAGGAATGTATGAGTCCTAAGAGAGTCACATGCTCAGTAAGACTCATTGTCTTTGGCATCTGATATCTGAATGACTCAAGAGCTTCCTGCGCAAGTTTGATTGTTTCATTTTGTGAAACACCAGATTGTTCAGCGTTGAAGGAGAGATGAGAAAAGGTGTAAGGATTCTCACCTATTATTGATGATAGAACAAATGTCAATCCTGCAAGTCGTGACGCCTCAGTTATCTGAAGAGAATGTGAGGTTACGGATAGAATAGAAGTGAGATTCTTATGGAGACCGCTCAGTATCATCCGTGCGGTATCACTTATTGGAAGACTCACTTGAACATCTCGAATTTATAAATGAGAAAGCGTCAGAAAGGTGTTTTGTTCAGAAGTCACTGAAAGAGGGATATTTTAGGCAGTTCCGACTTTTACACCACTATGGTGTCTGAGAGAGAGATTGCAGAGTTAGAACTCTTGGCATCACGATGCTGGCCTGCACGGGAGATTGTCAAGTACAAAGGTTGGATCATCCATATGGATGATGGCATCACCTGGAGAGCAAACAGTGTTCTACCAAATGCTTGGGATACAAATGTAGATGTTGAGCATGTCGTAGACTATGTTATTGATTTGTATAATGAAAGAGATGCCGCT
>JBHLPA010000210.1:0-5034 GCA_048939935.1 Promethearchaeota archaeon
AGTGCTTTCAACGGGTTTTGAGCACATGACCAGAGTGAGGGGGACCGGAGTCGACCCTAACTTCGCTATGGCTGATAAAGACTCAGAGTTTTACAGACCTGGTTTTGATGCTGCTACAGTATTCAACATGCTGCAGACGGCCCAGAAACTATACGAGGAGGAAGTACCCACCTTCACAAAAGAGGACATGGATAAACTTGGTGTGCGAAGTCATAATTTGACTATCAAGAGTCAGGAGAATGGCTGGTTCAAAGGAGAAATCATTCCCCTAGAGGGACATGCACCAGGCAATATTGATGAACCCATGTTGGTTGACAAGGATATGAATGCTCGACCCTCAACATTAGAGAAGGTGGCAACTCTGCCTAGAGTATCAACTCCTTTCTTCCTAGAGAAGAATGGTGGAAAAGAGGGCTATATCAAGAGAGAGGGGACAGAAGAAGGCGTAATCACCCCTGGTAACGCCTCACCACTCAATGCAGGTGCAACTGCTGCAGTTATAATGGAGGCAAAAGAGGCCGAGAAAAGAGGTATAGAGCCTATGGCAAAGATTGTTTCCATGGGGTGGGCTGGAGTTGATCCTACTGTCATGGGTCGAGGTCCAGTCCCTGCTACCCAAATGGCCCTCAAGCATGCAGGACTGAGTGTTGATGACATTGACTACTGGGAGATAAATGAGGCATTCTGCATTGTGACTCTCAACTGCATGGATAAACTAAACATCCCAGAAGAGAAGGTGAACGTCATGGGAGGATCAACAGCTATCGGGCATCCTCTAGGTTCCACCATGATCAGGTTGACCGGGACGCTGGCGAGAATCCTCAAAGACAACAAGGCAAAGTATGGAATTGCCAATGCTTGTGTCGGTGGTGGACAAGGAGTCGCAACCGTTATTGAGAACTTAGATGCATAAGACAAACTCTCTCAACCATAGCAGAAGGACCTCAGGTGGTACACGTGAATCTACTCCATATCTTAGCGATTTGTGGGATGCTTAGCCCAATCATCTACACACTGATGTGGATAATTGGAGGAGTCTTGCAACCAGAATACAGCCATATTCGACAGGATGTGAGCTCACTCATAGCGGTTGGTGCACCAAACAAGAAGATGTTTGACAAGTTCATCATTTCATCCAGCATTCTACTGTTTGTCTTCTATTTAGGGATGCACTGGGGAATAAACAATGGAGTGGGCTCCATCATTGGTCCTGTGCTTTTCATAATCAGTGGGCTCCTTGGAGTACTCGTTGCATTGTTCTTTCCCCTTGATCCTGGTGGGGAGCTTGTTACCACACGCGGGAAACTGCATCTAGTTCTTATCTCCATATCTGGTTTCTTGGCAACTGCAGGAATGGTAGCATTATGGTTCCGCCTAGAATCAGTGACAGGTTGGAGCACCTTTGCTACATTCTCTCTCATCACAGCGATTGTATCACTCGTGCTTGCAATAGCGACATCACTGGCTACCAAAAGCAACTATCTTGGTCTAGTGGAGCGTTTCATGGTCAGTACATATCAGATCTATTATTTCATTCTGGCTCTAATGGTATTCTTAATGAACTAGAGAAAAATGGTGCTGAGAATAAGAACATAGATTCATAACTCAACCATCTTTTCCTACCAGAAGACAGCCTCGAGGGACCTCATTCAGCTAATATTGTATTTGGCGACATTTGGAAACCTGAGGAACTCCCAACTCCCCTGAACGCCAGTACTACGTGCACCTAGTTCGAGATGTAGCATTGCAATTCCACAATCGAGTTTTCTGGAAACATTAAATCCCTCTCGTCTACTATCTGATGATACAGAGATTGAGTCATCATTGATTTGAAACCTCCAGGGTTGCCGATTTGCTGCTGATGGTGCTATTCTCGCAGCCTCTAATGCGGATTTGACCCATCTCTCATCACCTAACTCTCCCCCTGCGACAAGCTTCTTGAGGTCTTTTCGCCGATACTGCTTCTTTAAAACTCCAACTCTGTCAGCTTCATCTTCTGAATACCCAACTGGTGTGATTGCTAATACACGTTCATGACTCAGGAGGTTGACCTGTTTTGTCACTGCTTCATGTCGGAAGAAACCTCCGACCCAGCAAGTATTCAGACCGAGAGCTGTTGCCTCGAGGATTATACCCTCCCCGAGATATCCGGTGACTGTCTTATATTTCGGAAACCTCACATCCCCTAGAAATGCAATATAGTACGGCGCACTTGTGACTTTGAAGAAATATGGACCTATTGCTCCCTTGAATACATCATTGGCAGGTTCTCTCACAAGGATAGCTCTAGCGCCATTAAATGGTCTGAACTCGTTGCAGACATTTTCTATTTTCTTGGTTATATTATCGTCCGGAACTTCACCCGAGTACTTCCTCTGTGAATGACGTAGGAATATTGCCTTGAACCAAGAATCGACGGGAATATCAACCATTATTTCATCAACAAGTCAGGGTATGTGTATGAGATTAGTTTAGTATCTGCCCTAGCGGCAAAAACACACAAAGAATGTTGCGCTATAAGTTGTTTTTAACAAGATTCAGTCTATTTTATCTAAACATCAATGTCAAAGCAATCGATTCTTCAAAGGAGTATAGCATTAATCCTCATGATATCATTTCTATTTTACCCGATATCTATTGCTTCATCAGTAGCATATTCCCAGTCATTCGAAGTCTCCTTTGCTACTTATTTTGGAGGAAGTAGTATTGAAGAAGTTTCCGAGGTTGCCTGTAGCTCAGATGGCTCGGTAGTCATTGTTGGTCACACAAATTCTCAAGATCTTGCAACTTCAGAGGATGCGTTTCAAACAGATTACTCCGGTGGTGAGTGGGACATTTTTGTGACCAAATTTGACATCAACGGAGAGCTTGTATTTTCATCTTTCTTAGGTGGTAGTGATTTTGAGCATGTGGATGATGTTAAGGTACGATCTGACGGTAGCATAATTGTTGTGGGATTCACCCTCTCACTTGATTTTCCAGTGACATCTGATGCCCTGCAATCCTCCTCTTCAGGTGATACTGATGGTTTCATAACCCGAATCTCACCTGATGGAACAGAACTAATGTACTCAACATACTTTGGCGGTTCCCTTGGAGACACTATCCGGTCGATACGACTAGACCAAGATGAGAATTATCTGATAGCTGGTTCATCAGCATCGCCTGATTTGGCCACAGATGGTGCGTTTCAACTTCAACCCTCAGGTGGACAAGACTCATTCATTGCCAAGATCACCCAAGATGGAAGCACAACCATCATGTTCTCTTATGTTGGAGGTGAACGGGAGGATAGAGTCCAATGCATGACAATAGACTCTTCGAATAACTATATTCTGTCAGGTCAGACAAATTCTCGGGATTTTCCTGTTACTGAAGAAGCATTTCAAGAAGACAACTCTGGAGGATGGGATGCTTTTCTTACAAAAATCTCTAGTGATGGTACGAGTCTTATTTTCTCAACATATATTGGAGGAAGTACTGAGGATGTAGGCAGAGGTGCAGCAGTCAATTCTTTGGATGAGATTGTACTGGTTGGGTATACTAATTCAACTGACTTTAAGACACAATCTCCTCTCCAGCCAGAACATGCTGGAGGATACTATGACATCTTCATTTACAAGTGTAACAGTGGAGGTTTGACAGAGTTTGCAACTTATCTTGGAGGAAACCAATTCGACATTGCATACGCTGCTGCTTTCGATTACAATGACAGACCAATAATCATTGGGCGCACATTGTCTGATGATTTTCCTACAATCAATCCACTCCAAGAACAGAGAGAAGGACACCTTGACACCACTATAACTATGCTAGCGTCTGATGGACAGACAGTTCTATTCTCTTCTTTCATTGGCGGAACCGCTGAAGACTCCGGTGAGAGTATAGCTATTCAGAGTGATGAAATGATTGTCATAAGTGGCAGAACAGCATCAACGGATTTCCCCTGTACGGAAAACGCATTCCAGACTACTATTGGGGGATCGTATGATGTCTTTCTTTGTCGAATTCTCATCAATACGCATTCACAGAATTTGGACTCTATGCTTGTCCTTTTTGTTTCAGTATTTGTCTGTTCTATCATTGTGGGTGGGTTTCTATTAGCAAAGAAATTGCGCCGAGGATGAGATTTGAAAAAAGAAGTCGCCATCTAAATCCAATATAAAAATTCATAATCACGATTATTCAGATTGAGAACCATGGATTTTTGGACGGGAATTATTGCTTGTTTTGATGAAGAATCAGCCAACAGGTTGAAAGAATTATGGAGAATTTTGACTGATTCTCCAGATTTACATGGTCGAATATATGAAAGAGTACCACCCCACATAACATTGTTTGAACATGAAGAAATAAGAAAACAAGAGTTCTATGATGCATTGGAATCTGTTATTTCCAATTGCAACTCCTTTTCACTGAAATTTACTGGTTTAACCATGTTTCCCGCCAGCCACGTTTTCTATCTCAATCCAGAGTATTCTAGCAATCTTCAATCTTTAAGAGAACTCTGTTTAGAAAAATTAGAAGACCAAGGAGTAATATTGAATCGAGGACCCGATAGTATGTGGAATCCACATGTGACCCTTCTATTAGACCTCCCAACTCAAGAAATATCCAAAGCAGTAGAAATTTCACAGAATTATCTTGATTTACAGATCACAAAGCCTTTTGTCGTAAAGATATCCCATATCGAATTATTCTCATATCCTCCCTATAAAGCTGAAAAGAAGTTCTTTCTCCACAAAACAGCGGAGTAATTGGAGAAATTAAATGGCGCCGAGGATGAGATTTGAAGCATTGTAGCTAATCCAAAGAATCAGAAATACTGGATACTATTTCAATCTTATACCAACGATACAGTCTAGAAGGGATGGATATATCATTGCCACCTTTGCGATAGCAACAGCAAGTCCGAAGTATTTGCTTAATCCACTAATAGTTTCTCCAAACATAGATACTAGTTTTATAACAAGCTTCGATTCAGTCTTATTCTCAACATTTCCAATTACGTTTTCTATTTTTTCTAAATCATGT
>JBHLPA010000211.1:0-5031 GCA_048939935.1 Promethearchaeota archaeon
GTCGAGGAACGTGACCCGGAAGCACTTGCTCACGAAGTAGCTCTTCTGCAACAGATCAACTCCCGCCCATTCTTCTACATACCGGATGTCTTCTTGATGTTATCAATGATCTTCATTGCAATAGCTTTTGCTAATCCTTGGTATAAGAGAGAGCTCAAGGAGAATCAACATGCAAGTCCAGAAATTGAGATGATGGTTGATTCCTAGAAGACAAGAGCTGGGGATATCTTCACTCTCAAAATTGAGAATGAAGACTTCCTCAAGTTTCTGGTCACATAGGTTGACTCACACCAAGCCCCATATTCCGATAAAGGTAGAGTGATACTGGCACAACTACTAAATCTATCAACACATGTAAGATAATAAAATAGTTGGCAGTATGTGTGTGAATGAATAGGAACCGGATTACTCCTCCAACTCCGCCTATCAGAGGTAAGATGACACATAATGCAACCAGACCTCTTTTGTCAAGGTAACGAATCAGACCGATTCCTAGGAAAAGATACATTGCACCATAGACAGCTGCCCCTATGTTATACCCTGCCTCACCGTACATAAACACTTGGAGCGTATGAGTGACTGCTGATATAATAAGCAATCCACTAGCAACTAGTCTTAGTCTGTATGTACTAACCATTGCTAAACACTCCCTTCAACTACCTCAGCAGCTAGTGGATCAGGTTTCGCTTGAATGTGTGTTCGCTCGATGATATTCTCAGTATGAGAAACAGTCATCTTCTTCACTATTGTAGGTCCTAGCGACCCAAATTCCTGGACATACTTGAACTCACCATTGTTCCTTCCAACACACTCGTCAAATGCCTGTGCAAACTCGATAGGATTTACATTGTTATTGAACATCGCTGCAATGACATAGTTTGCCTGACCTTCTCCGATTGTGCCATAGACATTGTAATCAAGTATCTCTGCACCTGTCACCTTTGTAGCATAGGCTACGCCTTCAGTGACATGAGCATCGGACAATTTCTCACCAGTAAGGTTGACTGACTTTCCTTTGCGACCAATCCTGTGAACAGAGTACGGATCTGTATCCTTGAAGGTCATCACATCTCCAATCCTGTATCGAGTGTAACCCAAGAGGTTTGTGATGACCATTTCATACCTACCACCGTTCTTCACCTCAGATAGAGGGATGACATCTGGATCTTCCTTCTCAATGTCAGACTCGGGTATGAACTCAAAGTAATTGATATGCGGTAATAGCTGGATGCCATTGTCAGTGTGTTTTAGTAGTGTCGTGCCATAGAGACCCTCCGAACCTGCATAATTGTCCCAAAGCGTTGCATTTGGTAGAGTGTTTTTTAACCATGGTTTGAAAGGATCTGCATCTACACCTGTGGCTCCAATCATTATCAGGTTTGGCCAGAGGATATTCAAGTCAAGAGTTCCGTCATCGTGGAGTGCGTCCCTGATTCGTGTTTCATGCTTTGTACCCTTGAATTCATCAAGGAGACTTGGACCATATTCGTTCTGCATTCGTCTGATGAATGCAAAGACCAGAGTAGTGATTCCACCGAGGGAAGTGACATTCTCAGTGACCGCATACTTTGCATATGCCCAGAGCTTCTTCCGCATCTCGGTCATATTGAAGATCTCCTCACCGGGTTTAATGAGCCTCTTTAACAGAGCATTGGCAATCATCTCCCTGGAGATTCCTGTCATATAGCCAAGTGGAACTCCGTTTATCTCGCCTATTCTCGCGGGTGCTGCAAAGGTGAGCATTGTACCATCAAAGACCTTGTTGTTGCCCTTCTTGGCGTTGATGAAGGACATGAGGAATAACATACTGCCGTTTGTATAATCACTTAGGCCAGCTTTGCTCAGGGGTAATGCCTTCGGTCTTCCAGTGGACCCACTACTCTGAACATACCATATCACAGGATCTGCGGTGATGATGGGTTGTTCAGGATTCGAATGAATCATTTCCCAGTACGGCTTCATCGAATAATAGTCATGAAGTTGTACTGTTTCACTAAATTGCTCAGGAGTCCGGATGTTAACAAAGTTATTGTCCTTCCCAAATCGGGTATGCCCATGTGCCTCAATAATTGACATGAGCTTATCCTCAGTCAGACTGATTGGATTGTTTAGGACCTCTGCAATCGTCTTTGCTTTCCTCTTTGCCAGCAGCGGAATGAGCTTGCTTATCACTCCCATCAAAGAACCACTCCTCCCTGTGCTTCTTCTATGTGGAATGACCAAATTCCGTTCTTAAGATTCGACATCTAGTCTTGCCTCCCAGTCTCGGGATATCTCCCGATACCGTACACAGACAGCAAAGGCAATAGATACTAAGTGTACTCTGTCATTAGACTCAATGAGCTATGACCCAAGTAAAACAGTCAAAAAAGTTTGATAACCTCTGCGAACGAATTATGAGGCGTGATAGGGATTATTTTATACTCTAAGAATTTGATTCCCGCTTATTTAGTGTTTCATGGTCCAAAAGTGCAATGGTGACCTGCCACTGGTCGAAGTTTCAGTAGGTCCTCGTCGAGGTTGAAAGACTGGGCCCTTCGAGTTTCTCTTTCGGACTGATGAGGTCAAACCACAATACTATGATCTCCAATGCTGACATCAACGCAACCCCGAAAGAGAGGAAAAACATGAAGTAGAGATAGTTAGTGACTGAGGCTGTTGTGTAGAGGATTGGTACAAGCGTGTCAATAGCAACCATGGTAGATATAATTGACATTGATAGTGCTCCAAATTTGACTCTCATTGTATCACGCCCGCTGAACCAAATCAAGCAGCTGTCCATAACACCGAGTGTCAGAGGAACAAGCACAATTCCAAGCCCACACGAGACTGCTTCAGTACTGCAATGAACTATCTGAACCCCAACTACTAGAAAGTAGACAAGCGTAGTGATGATGTTAATCGTCTTGACCAGACTAGCTGTGGCACTTCGTTCAACTTCCCCTTCATACACTTTTATTCAAGAGTCTACAGTATTGGCGGAATAAATGAGTTGGCATCGCATCAGATCTTGGACTGGAAGAGTCATTCAAATCTTGATGCTCGTGTTAAAACGGAAAATGCTTCATAATAGATACAGATTCTTGCAGAAATGGACCTAGAGCGATTAAGAATAAATGTAATTAGACAAGTAAATCAAAAATTAAGTAAATTTAGGTTCAATAATCTATTTTGCTATTTTTTGATTCCTTTTTTTCATCAAATAAGAGAAATGGAGTCGTATAATTTCGTCTCCAAACTTTCCTATAGGTTTGTGTCCATGCTGTTCCTGTACGGTGTAAAAGTATGTTAACACAACTCGAAGATCAACTGGTTTCAGCTCATAGAGAAGCAAAGGGTATTGGGATGGTAGATGTCACCCTCCCCCTTCAAGTGATGTTCAGTAACACCGATAGGACTATTCTCAAAGCACGGCTGAGATACCATGGTCCACAAAGGGATGCAAGTCTAATTATGATCGTTGGACTGAGGAGTGACATCCTCGCTCCTTTTCAGCGATTCGAACACGAACGGAAAGGCAGGTATCTTCCTTGTGACATTCTAGGGATAGTACCGGGTCTAGCACTCATGGTAACATCAATCAACACAGGACTTGCACTCAGCGCCATTGCTAAGGATGAAGCAACTAGATTGGTTCTTGTTTTCGAAGGGTTGTCTGAGAGAAAGGGCGGGAGCATGAAGGCGTTGTCTGCTTCAGTCCGTAATTTCTTCAAGCGATGGGATGAATGGACAGAGGTTCTTCTGGGAATCATACGCCGGGATCCACTTGTTGTGGACTGGAACATAGACTGGCGGGAATTTCTTTCGGGAGAGTCAGGATTTACTCTGATGCCTTGGTTTCGGCCAATGTCATCCGCAGAACGTGAGGTTGCACTGCAGAGAGTTGTTGTGGCTTCAAAGGCACTCTTAGTTTCTGTACTCAATCCAAAGCAGTTGAGAGACCCCATGATTCTGGGTCTGAAGGAGTGGTTGGATGCGCTTCAACCTCTGCCGGAGGTCATTGGGGGCGTACAGATTGGTGAGGAGGTAGAAATCTAGATGATGATAGATGATTTTATTCAAAATATCCAGAGAGCACCATTCAGCATGCCGCAGATAGCATGGCTTTCAGGTGCCGCAGCAGGACTAAAATTCGCTGAGAACAGGAGTCCCAGTTGGCTGTGGGAAGAGTTCTATAATGATATCTTCCAGATGATTCGACTGGTTGGTGATATTGAACCTGCAGACCCTGGGACTGCCCCACGAGATGGCGACGGTCTTATCGGGTCAGCGTACGACGCTCTAGGGGGTTATGTCAGCGTTACAGGAGAAGTAACACCTGAAGGTCTGTACTTCAGAGTGCCCCTAGCTCGACAGGAGGCGATCCTCAAACTTCTCAACGGACTCACACTGTTGCGGTCTCATGGAGAGATTGTGATTCCCACATACGACCTACCAGCATTTCTCAGACTAGTCCCATTACAAGGTCCGGTGGCAGAATGGCTAGAGGAGGAGGAAATACCATGACTGAGCTTGAAGCAGTACAGGGTATTGGTCCTGCTGTAGCCAAGAAGCTGAGAGAGGCATACGTCACCACAGCTGAGTTGCTGGCGGTGCAGAACCCAGTGGAACTCATGAAAAAGACGAAGCTGGGAGAAGGCACAACTGAGAAGGTCATCAGAAATGCAAGGCTCTTGGTGGGCAAGTTTGGATTCAGATCAGGACTGGAAATTGAACAGGAAATGGCCACCAAGCCCCGACTCACCACGGGAGTTCTGAGGGTTGACGAGGCTCTACGTGGAGGGATTGAGGTCGGAAGTATCGTTGAATTTTTTGGACCTGCCCGGGGAGGAAAAACCCAATGGGTGAGTCAATTAGCTGTAACTGCACAGTTACCTCTCGAGAAAGGAGGGCTTGAGGGAAGAGTCCTCTGGTTGGACACAGAGTCCAGCTTTAAGCCATGGGTCATCAGAGCCAACGCGATGCGACATGGCTTAGATTCGGACGTTGCACTTGGAAACATCGGTCGAGCAGAGGTCGTCCTATCGGGTC
>JBHLPA010000212.1:0-3301 GCA_048939935.1 Promethearchaeota archaeon
CTCCAACGAGATCAATTAGTGCCGATATATTCACTCCAGTGTAAAGTCCATATCCCCGGATATTTCCATACGAATTCTGGTATGACCCATTTCTTGTGATAGATGGCATCTCTAACATATCAGATAGTTTTACGGTAAGCTGAGTTCCATTTTCTCCAATCAGAAGAACCTCTGGTTCTTCTGGTCCTTGTGGTTGTGGTTGGAACAGAACTAAAGCCGCCATTATTCCACCAGCAAGAAGGATGACTACCAAAACTAATCCAATAAGCTTCGTGTTCGTTGAACTCATAGTTTGCACCTTTAACGATATGCACCAACAAACAAGTCGGTCCATGATAAATATGTTTTCTATACCTCAGACATTCTAAATCTCAAATATGCCTCTCATGATATCTCTTGATAGAGGAATTTCCTGTTGAGCTACAATTCCCCTACGCGTGGACAATTTTTTCGAATTATAAGAGCGCAATGGCTTCGATTTCTACTAGTACATCTTTTGGGAGTCTGGCGACTTCGACTGCAGCTCTAGCTGGAGGGGCACGGGTAAACCACTTAGCATACTCCGTGTTCATTTCTGAGAAGTCATCCATGTTTTTCAAGAATACTGTACATTTCACAATCTTATCCATGGAAGACCCCGACGCTTCGACTACTCCCTTGACATTAGATAGTGATTGTCGAGTTTGTTCAGTTATTGAACCAGTCACTAGTTCTCCTGTTGAGGGAACCGCTGGAATCTGTCCTGAGCAGAAGACAAATCCATTCGCCTTGATACCTTGTGAGTATGGACCAATGGCTTTCGGTGCATCATCTGTGATAACCTGTTCATGTGTCATCTTTCATCGAAGGATTGAGTGTATTGGTTCACGATTAATCTAGCGGTTATGGTCGCCGCTCAGGTGGCGGAGGGACTGCAAATCCTGCTACAATCCTGGTTCCAGTTTCTCCCTTCAAAGCACGATTGATGTTAGGTGGATCTGTAATTATTGCCATCTCTCCACCATTCTTAATGAATTGGACACACGCCTCGATCTTAGGTAACATGGATCCAGGAGCAAAATGCCCTTCCTCGATATAACGTTGTGCTTGGATATGGTCCATCTTATCAATAGCCTCCTGATTCTCCTTACCAAAATTCAGATAGGCCTTTTCGACAGCAGTGGAGATCAGAAGAACATCAGCATTGAGGTCCGTTGCTAACAAACTTGAAGCTCTATCCTTGTCGATTACAGCGGCAATGCCTTCGAGTTCACCTGCCTCATTTGCCACAACTGGAATCCCTCCACCCCCGACTGCATAGACGACAATATTGTCATTCAATAGAGCTTTGATTCCTGGGAGCTCTATAATCTCTTTAGGAATCGGTGAAGGCACTACTCTACGCCACCCTCTTCCTGAATCCTCTTTCATTTGCCATCCATCTTCAATCTTTTTCTTGGCATCTTTCTCTTCCATAAATGAACCAATGGGCTTAGCAGGATTCTCAAATGCAGGATCATCTTTTGAAACTCTAACCTGAGTCACAAGGGATGCAACCTGTCTGTTCATACCACGTTTATGAAACTCATTATACAACGCTCTCTGAATCATATATCCAATTGCACCTTGAGTGTCAGCTCCACAGTAATCTAAAGGTACAGGGTGAAGTTCATGCTCTGCTAGTTCCGATCGTCTTAAGATGAAACCAACTTGTGGCCCGTTCCCTGAAGTAATTACTACGTTCCATCCTTGCTGAATCATCTCTGCTATATGTTTACACGTTTCTGCCGTTGCAGCGTACTGGTCTGGAACCGTCTTATGTGCTTTATCTTTGATTAGTGAATTTCCACCGATTGCGATAACGGCTGTTTTTACCATTTTATCCATCTCCTTGTGTACCGGGTTTCTGATGACAACTTACTCTCAATTTAAACGTGTGCGTCTGACTTCCAGCTACACCTTGCCTTCTCTCTCACGAAGCCATTCATCTAGATAAGCTGTTTCAAGTTCATCTGCTTCTACAACGTCTTTTCCTGTCATTCCATCAATGAGCGTCTTTGTTCTTACTAGGATTTTAGGATCTTTATTCAGTAGTTGTTCAACAAAATCCATCGTGTATTTCCGCAGATCTTCTTGCTTGACAACCATGTCTGCAAGACCAATTTGCAGCGCTTCTTGTGCAGATACTTTTCTGGTAGTCATAATTATGTCCTTTGCTCTAGCTGGGCCAACAAGGGCCAAGAGATTTGATGAAGCTCCAGCACCTGGAAATATTCCGAGTTCCACTTCTGGGAATCTGAAAACTGCAGTTTCTGAGAATATTCTAAAATCGCAAGCAACCAAGACCATCGCACCAAAACCGATTGCGTATCCATTAACCGATGCGACCGTTATACAAGTCCGATTCTCTCGAATAAGACGCATTGTACGTTCTAGGAGCTTAAAGAAATCAGCAATCTCATCATCCTGCAACCCTAAAACCATTTCAATATCGAAACCCGCGCTGAATGCTCGGTCACCCTCTCCGGTGAATATTATCACCCTGATATTTGGGTTGTTAGCAATCTGTGAGACCTGTTCGTTGAAATCGATCAGCATCTCCTTTGTTACCGAATTTAATTTGTCTGGACGTGAGATTGTAATTGTTGCGTAAGAATCCTCAATGTTTACTTTGATTTCCCCTGTCAATTGACAACACCTTTTGCTTGATTTTCACGTGTGTTTCAATCCCGAATAAAACCTTCTACTGACCCACTCAATCAATCATTTGGTGCTGCACGCATCGCAGGGGTCTTGCACATGAACACAGAACTCTCTGTGAATATCACACATTACCTTTTCATCCCGCATCACCTTTATGATGCGGTTTATTTCTCTAGTCATGATCTCGAAGATTTCTTCGTCTTCATTAACTCTAGCTTTTTCAAATTCAGCAATCATCTCATCTGCAGACTTTTCTATTTCCTTCAAGATCTTGTCTGGGATGACTACTTGGTCCCCACGAGAGCGTCTTCCTTTCTTCTTTAACAAGTACTGGGTTATTGCTGGTTCAGTCACACCAAGCATTCTCGCAATCTCTTTCTGAGTGATTTTGTGATCAACTTTTTCGCCATCTTCATTTACTCTCTGAATGACTCTTGTCTTCATGATTTTGGCGAGTTCTCTTCTGATTGCAGGAAGAACATACCACACCTCTACCTCTTGAGGCATCATCCATGTTCTTCTCTTCACCTGCTTTTCTTTCTTGGCGTCACTAGCAGACATAATTTTTCCCCTAGTTGTTCACAATAGTGAATCTTTCTTTGTCTTCTGACCTAATAAG
>JBHLPA010000212.1:3311-5007 GCA_048939935.1 Promethearchaeota archaeon
GGCTTGACTGAGATTCATGTGTTATTTTGAGGAGTCAGGCTTAAGAAAGAGAAACGTAAAGTGAACTTGGAGTTTCAGAATGAATCAAACCACTCTCCAAGAAGCAGCTAAGGTAATCAGCAGATCCGAGTATCTTGTAGCCCTTACGGGTGCTGGGATTTCCAAGGAATCGAATGTCCCCACATTTAGAGGTGAGGATGGTCTGTGGAGAAACTATGACGCGATGGAGCTAGCGACCCCTTCGGCTTTTGCCAGAAATCCTTCTCTTGTCTGGGAATGGTATGCGTGGAGACAAGAACTAATCAGTGCATGTGACCCGAATCCTGCACATGCCACATTAGCTAAATGGGAACGAAACGGCATTCTCAAAACTCTGATCACGCAGAATGTGGATGGGCTACATATTAGAGCTGGATCAATAAATGTACTTGAAGTGCATGGTGATATCTGGGCTTTGAAATGCACTTCTTGCGACTATCGTGGTCGATTGGAGAGCCCCGCATCAGGTATACCCTCTTGTCCTAAATGTAGCAATCATCTACGACCAGATGTGGTTTGGTTTGGAGAATCACTTGATGGTGGAACATTGGAACGAGTATATGAGGAGCTAGAAACAGCTAGTGTATGTATTGTAGTTGGAACCTCTGCTTTGGTTCAACCAGCTGCATCCTTTCCTCTTATTGTAAAAAGAAGAGGCGGCATGATTATCGAAGTAAACATAGAACAGACTGTGTTGACTGGACTAGCAGATTTTCATCTATCTGGTAAAGCTGGAGAGATTTTGCCTAAGCTTGATGAATTGCTCACTTGATCAAACTTTTTCATTTGCTATCTTGTGTTTCTGCTGAGCCGCTAAGCTTTTTGCACGCATAGCCTCCCCGGTTGAACCAAGTCGATGAAATGACTTTGCAATTTCCTCTAACATTTCGGGATCTTCCGGATTAAGATTGAGTAGTTTTCGATAAATCCTCAATGCATGGTTTTGATTTCCACGATATTCCATGCAACGGCCCAAATAGAACAAGCCTTCCTTGTTATTCGGTTCCATTCTAAGAGCCCGAAGGAAGCTTCTAGCAGCCTCTTGGTATAGACTTCTATAATAATCAGCTTCTCCCAGTTTTACCCAGATATCAGGATTCCTCGGGTTCAAGTCCTTAGCTATATTCAACGCGTCTACTGATTCGACCCATCGTTCTAAGGCTTGTAGACATATAGCCAGCTGTAGCCATGCTTCCGGATCTTCGGGTATGAATCTTACAGCCTTAGCCAAGTCCTCTTCAGCTTCATCAAAGGCTTCCTTTCTCATTAGAAGAGTTCCCATACTCAATAGAGCGTCCCCATTTTCAGAATCGATTGCTAAGCCCTTTCTATATGCTCTCTCGGCTTTTTCATACTCCTGCGCATTCAAGTGAACCCGAGCTGTCGTGAACCAGGATTCTGCGGATTTTAGTTCAACGCTCTGTTGCTCTTCAGTAAAAGTATCTTCAACCAGATCTTTTGTATCAGTTTTCGGTTCTCCCAATACCTCTTGTTCATCCATATCCACTAGCTCGAGCTCATCTAGGTTTTCATTGCTAGATTTCTCCAGTTCTGAAAGAACCGCTCCCCATTCTCTACTCTCTGAGGTGTCAAGTGAGATTCTTCTTGGGCACTTCCAGTCCTTACCTCTCTTGATGGCCTCAGTGAACATTATACT
>JBHLPA010000213.1:0-4985 GCA_048939935.1 Promethearchaeota archaeon
GAGCAATTCGACGAGTGAAAGAGCTAATATTCCCATACCATGGACTCTAAGTGCTATATATCATCGTCTACTTTTAGGGTGATATCAATCCATTTTCGTATCATTTTTACAACAAGATCCGATGCTGCAACCATTATCACAGAATCAGCGTCCTCACTAAGCAATGAGGATGGGTCTACTCCTGATTGAGCAACTCTAAGTAATGAAGGATAACAAAGGAATCCCAAACCCTCAACAAGATTAAGATTGTCTGACGCTGAGATCTTCAAACTCGATCCAAGGACCTCAGGTGGAGACAACTTGGGATCACTATCACAGATTGCAAAGAGCGTATCATAATCACCAACTATAACAACATCAGGCTCAACACACTCGTCATAAACTGTGGTCTTTCCCCGATCAAATACGATTGAAAACTCCTCTGATGCATCAGAAACTTTCAAGCATATTGTCAAGTCTCTGTAAGAATCTGGGACAGAGCTGATATGCTGCTCAAAATCCTCTTCCGACATTTTATGCAAGTCCCGTGCTTTTTCCACGCTTACATTAAGAGCAGCTCTACAACCATCAACAACTGGACCTAGATACTCCATCAACATGAAACGATCATTATTGATGTTCTGCGATATGTGTCGAAGACTCATCTCCAGAGTCTTAGGTTTGTCATCGTTGTGCATATCAATCAGCTCGGCACGAATTACTCAAAATGCCTTTAAGAGGTGCGGTAGGTCCTAGGTATTCGTAACACATTCATAGAAAAGTGATTCCACGAATTCTGTTTTAGGGTGTTCGATGACCACCGATATACACACTCATCTAGGCATGGGTCCTACTGAAGTTACAGATGTTACTGAGGGTAATCTAACCGAACATGTTGACATTCTAATTTCAAGGATGGATACCTTTGGAATTAGTAAATCAGTACTTACACCTCATGAGCCATTGGTGAGTACTGAATTGTATATACAAGCGACCGAGATATATCCCGATCGTTTGTTCTCAGCTTGTTCAATAATACCCAGACCTATGAACACCGCAAAACAGAAGCTTATCGACTACATAGACAAAGGATGCAAAGCTCTTGTTTTGGATGAGAAGACATATCATCCAAGAGACCCAGCAGCAGAAGCATTAGTCTATCAAGCAGTGAAAAGAGAACTTCCTGTCTTCTTCAGTAACGATGTCATGACAAGTGAAACAATCACCTTTCTGGACCGTATTTCCACACTTCACACTAATGGTAAGTTCGTTGTTTTGAATATGGGAGGACTATTTGGATTTCCTCAGATAATTCCATTAATGTCACGTTCAAACATTTGGTTGGAATTATCAACTACATTCTTCAAATTGGTGGAATCCCCACTCAGAGTTTTTTTGGATGCGGTGGTTCAAGACTTCGGTGTTCGCAAACTCGTATTCGGTTCTGGCTATCACAGCCAATATCCAGATCTTATGGCTGCACTGAATTTGATTGACCTGAATGTTGAAACAAGTCGGTTAATCATGAAAGAAAATGCTTGGTTGATACTTGGATTGTCATTCTTCTAATATCAACCAGACAACATAGTGTTATGGAGGATTTGCTCGATATCCTCCGGGCAAGGTGTTCCTATTATTTTTGAATTACCAATGAGAATCATTGGTAAAGCGACAACATTGAGAGCCTCTGTTATCTCTGGTTGGTCCTCAACAGATGTTTCTACAACCTCTATTGGAAAATCAAACTGATGAAACTTTGCAGCCGCTTGTTTAGCAGCATCAAGAGCATCATTACAAAATGCACATGAAGAACTGGTAAAAACATTGATCTTCAAAGATTTGGAATTCTTAACTAATGAATCTAATTTATTCCATTTAGCTAGTTCGTTTTTGCGCATCATTTATTCGTCCTCCAATCTCAATTAGATTGAGACAAACTACTCTGCAAATGCAGGTGGCTTTAAACGGACATGTTCTGAAACAGAATCAACAGCTCTCAGAGGGATGGCTTCCCAAGAACTCCTTCGTTCGGGTTCTGTCCCACGCTCAACTATCACCAGAGGACCATTGATTTCGTCAAACCAAACCTTCTTGACCTTACCAACAGGAAATCCTCTGAAGTCAGTCACAATTTTCCCTTTCAGTAACCATTTCATCTCTTCATTTTCCATTGTGCTCAACAACTAAACTGGTACTTAGATATTGAAGAGCGTGTGTACTACAGGGACTATTCTAGCGTAACACTGACTTGGGTTGCAAATCTACGTCAAACATACTGATTAGTTATCGGAGAAAGTATCTTCTTCTTGGTTTTCATCATAGCCCCATTCTACAATAGTGTCACTATCAGAAGGTAGAAAATGACCAGGAACAAAGTATCCACCAATGCCCATCAAAAAACCAATTATGTTCATTGACCCTCCAACACCAATAAAGAGCTTGGAATCACTCTCTTGATTGAGACCAAGATCAAGCAGTCCAGCACCTGTAACCTGATCGACAACGACAGTATAATTGCCATATGGAACATCCTTTACAATACTTGTTTCGAGAAAGCTTCCAGAGTTAGTTTCTACCAAGTTATCTCGACTCAATGATATATTTATCAATATCATATCTAGCGTTGAGTTTTCCTGCATCACTAATCCAATCTCTACATCGGAAGTATTTCCAAATCTTACAGATACTGAGAACTCAACCTGTGGGTAGTAACCATTTTTGTCCCATACATTAAATGTCCGTGCGTCATTTTCCATGACTGAGAAATTGATATAGTGATAAGGAGCTATGAGAACAATTGCACCGCCAATCAGAATGATTGCGGCGCCGCCAAAGTATAGAAAAGCTTTCTTGCTGAACCAGACACTACCCATCGATTTCAACCAAGGTTAGGACAAGCCTTATCGAATATAGATGTAACGAACCGTGTAATCTTATCAAGAGGTTTCTCAACTATGACTGAGTTTCGGTCCTTCGCAGAAGTACTCGACAAAATCAGTGAAACAACAAAAAGGACTGAAAAAATTGAACTCGCAGCAGAGTTCCTGAGGAATGTAGAAATTACCGATATAGCTAATGCTGCATTATATCTGAGCGGTAAGGTCTTTGGAGAAAGCGACCAACGGACTCTCAACATATCATGGAGTGGTCTACTAAATGCTCTAAAGAACATGTTCGATATAGATAACACCTCAATCTCCGAAGCATACGAAGGTGACATTGGAGAAGCAGTAGCTAATTTGATAGAAAACTCCAGCAAATCTCGTCAGTCAACATTATTCTCTGATCCTTTAACCATCAACTCAGTGGCTCAGACAATAGGAAGAATAGCTAGCATTCAAGGAAAGGGATCAATCAAGGAAAAACAGGCTCTGTTAGCAGGTCTCTTTGTAGATGCATCACCGAGGGAAGCTCGATATCTTACAGCTTTAATCTTAGAGGATATGCGAACTGGAATGTCAGAAGGCCTTTTGGTGGAAGTCATTGCGTCAGCATTTGAAATCGATTCATCGATTGTTAGGAGAGCTTGGAGTTTCAATGGGAATCTGGGGGAGATTGCAGAGATAGCATCGAAGGGTGGATCAAAGGTACTTCAAGCAGTATCTGTGCAGGTGATGCGTGGAGTGAAACCGATGCTTGCAAGTCCGATACCGGATATTGAGATGCTGCTTGAAAGCGAAAGTAAGCAGTATTCATTTGAGCTGAAACTTGATGGAGCCAGAGTTCAGATTCACAAACAAGGATCAGATGTCCGCATTTTCTCTAGAAGATTGAGTGATGTGACAGAGAGTCTTCCGGAGATTGTCAAACTTGTTCAGGATAAGATCCAAGCTGATGTGACAATTATGGATGGAGAGGTCTTGGCAGTTGATAGCCAAGGAAAACCATTCCCATTCCAAGTGGTTATGAAGAGGTTTGGGCGAACACGAGACATAGAAGAGGCTTACAAGAGCACTCAGCTCCTCCTTGTCTTGTTTGATGTATTGCTTATCGACAGTATTTCACTTGTTGATGAATCCTACTCTGAGAGACGAAAAAAATTGGAAGGAATTGCACCTTCTGAGCTACTAGTAGAGCGTTTAGTATCTGATGATCCTGTTTCTGTAAATTCATTCTTTGAGTATAGTCGCAAATCAGGACATGAAGGTCTAGTTGCAAAGAGTCTCGAGTCGACCTATACTCCTGGAGTAAGAGGGAAACATTGGTTTAAGATCAAGCATACACTCGATACTCTTGACCTAGTAATAGTCGCAGCAGAATGGGGGCATGGTAGACGAAAAGACTGGCTATCAGATTATCATTTAGCAGTAAGAGATGATGAATCAGGAGAATGGCTGGTTGTTGGTAAGACCTACAAAGGATTCACAGACAAAGAGTTTCAGAACATAACCAAAAGATTACTAGAATTGAAACTGGCATCTCATCGGCATGTCGTTGAGGTCAAGCCTGAAATAGTTGTGGAGGTCATAGCATCAGAAATTCAGGAGAGTCCAACCTACAAATCAGGATTGGCTTTGCGATTCGCGCGAATTAACCGTATTCGTGAAGATAAAAGCCCAATCGACGCTATGACATTTAATGAATTGAAGGAAGTGTACGAGAAACAGTTTCGGTTTAAAGCACACTGAAACCAGTTTAAATACCATTATGCAACCACAAGATACTGATACTGACCGATGATTATTGTGCAGTTGGGGGCATTTGTATTTGAGGGCGAAGAGCAAATCCCAGAGATTGTCTCGTTTGATTCCGAAATTTCATTTTTGTTCTGTTCCATTATTCAGAGAAGAACCATTAATTAACTGGACATTCACCAAGTCAGTATTATTCACAGCATATGATGTTTTTCGATCACATGATTTCTGGATTGATTCGGTTATTAATTCAGGTCAGACCTTGAAAGAGGCACTGGTTGATCTTGGATTTCCAAAGACAAACTCGCTTGTTGTTGATACAGGCATTTTTGAGATGGAAGCTAAAAAAGCTGGGATCTCTCAAGATCTTGG
>JBHLPA010000214.1:0-4943 GCA_048939935.1 Promethearchaeota archaeon
CCATAACCCATCTTTCGTTTGACATCTGGGTCAATCTTATCAAAGACTATCTTACAGGGTGTGGGCATCTTTGGTGCTGCCTTTTTGAGTGCTTTCATTGCTTGCTTGACGTGACGGGAGTTCACTCTAATCGTGATGAGTGGTTGTCGAGGTCTGATTCTTGCAGCGATTCCTATGACTTTGCCCCATGCCTTTCGCATTCCATCCTGCACACGGTCTGCACCAGCTCCAGAGATCATCTTGTTCTCTCGGAGATAGTGATATGGCTTCACGCGTATTCTAAGGTGGTAGTTCTGTCTACCCACAGTCTTAGTCATTTCCCTGTTCGACGCAATACGTGCAGCTTCAAGAGCTTGATGTCTGATTTGACACCTCTCAAGACCAATCAGTGATAGCTCTACATCAAAGTTTCCACCAGTGTTGCCCATGTCAAAGCTCACTATTCGGCTCGCAGGCTGTCTGTGGATGTACTTCTTACGGACGAATGGAGGCCTGTCGCATTCCCTGTAACATTGACCCGGACGTTTTCCCATTTTAATCACCAAATTGGTCTTATAGCCTAATAGCTGGCTAGAACTACTCGAAACCGCGGGGATTCCAATAAAAGGATTATGGAGTAGGCTCTGAAAAAGCTGATACATACGAGAATAAAACCCTTCAATCTATTTCTTTGTCTGAGAGAGAACCACACTTGTGGGACTAGCGGAGAAAGCCTCGCTCCTGCGAGAATGTGTGACTTCTCGATTATTGGTATCTCAGGTCGAGGGTTTTTCATGACTTGATTTGGTGGCAACCATGAAGAGAAGAACGCCTAGCAAGTTCATTATCGCCTTCAGGTAGAAGGGCACATTTTCTCCCAAGAGAAGAGCAAACGAGATTAACGCGGGTCCAACCATACTAGCGAGAGAAACAGACATTGAATAGACTCCCATTATTGATGCACGTCGTTCCTTCGGGTACCTCTCAGCAACAGCTAGAGGTGGTACTGAGATGTCTACCATGTCTAGACCAGCCCAGACTGAATAGAGAAAGAGTATCTGCAATGTCTGGGTGCCGAAAGGGAACAAGACAACGGTCACAGCAAGCAACGTCCAACCACCAAGGATTGCGCTATGAGTGCCAATTCGGTCCACCAAGCCACCAGATGCGAGTGCTGAAACCGCAATCACTAGAGTTGAAACTGAAATCATGACTCCATAGAGGTCAACGTTAGAATGACCAACAAAGATGGGCACATACCAAGAGAGACCGCTACTCGACATACCATCAAGCGCAAACGCAGCAATCAACAGGAGGAGAAACCAGTCAGACCAAAGAGAGGGAGGCGGGGCTACATCTTCAGATATATTGACCGAATTAGTGTGAGTTTCTCGAAGTCCGACACTGTAAAGGACAAGCACAAAGACAAGACCAAACATTCCCAGTGTAATCGCAAGCCAGAATTGGTTATTGAGATAGAGCGAGGTTCCAATAAGCACCAGGACTGCGGGAGGAATCGATGGAAGGACCCTTGTCGTGACCATATAGGAGAGCCCTCTACGTCTTTCTGGACTACTCTCAACAAGTAACATTGACGATGCGGGTCTCAAGAATCCACTACCTGCAGCCATCCACATGTAACCAGCTGAGGAAAAAATACCCGCTAGAGGCGGGTGTGTTGGAACAAAGATTAGTGATGAGAGAATAACAAAGATTCCGCTTGTATAAATCACATAACCAAATCCAATGATTGGTTTTCTTCCAAATCTGTCTGCAAACCTACCACCAAGCAGTGATGCCATCGCCCGAGAAACTGCTATCGCGGTGAATATTATCCCTATGAAAAATGGGGAAATTCCAACATCCGTAAAATAATAGGGCATGAACATGATCCACAGGGAGTTAGCAGATGTTGTCACAGTATTTCCAATGGACATGACAAAGACATTTCTTCGAACATCTCTGTTTTCCAGCACCAAAGGTATCGCTCCCTCTACACGATGTGACTGAAGAACTGATTTTCCGATATATGTTTCTGACGAACTTCAAACATCTGAAAGGATTTGGACTGGCTATTAAGATTGAGATAAATAGAATAAGTGGACTAGACCGCTGAACTCCCATCGGCTAAGTGTCAAATAGACCATCACTTAAACAACCACTGATCATCCTGCGTGAGTTCATATTTTTGCATTTTCAATCTACGTCTATACAATATAAAAAAGGCAATGACTATGATTAAAAACAACGCAAAGACAAAGGTGAATTGGAAGTTTTGAATTAAAGTTGTATCAACAGTAACTGGTGGAACTGGTTCTTGCATCGCTAGGTGCAGTCGCACATCCATTCTTTAATCCCTCTCTAACTTGCAGGAGAACATCCATATCTATTTCACTTGTGCATTTCGATATATCATGACCTCTTTTGATATTGTAGGAATAGTGAAGTAAGCCGCGTTCCTGCGTGAATGTATGACATCTCGATGATAGGTATCTCAAATAACCGGAGTAGTAGATCTTGAGGGTTCTCAAGTGATTATCACTTCTCTCGAAGAGCATAAATTGATTCATGGTGATGTATTCTGCGTTGGTGTGTGTAAACACGATTCAGAATTTGGGGGATAAAGATTGAATCCAATTGAGATTAGAAATCTTGTGAAGTCCTATGGCCAATTGATTGCTGTCAATAATCTATCCTTCGATGTTCGCAAGGGTGAAATCTATGGACTATTAGGACCAAACGGTGCTGGAAAGACAACAACCTTGAAAGTTATGATGGGACTTTTAGATCCTGATTCGGGAACTGTCAGTGTCTTTGGAATCAATGCGGTTTCTGACCCTATTGAAGTTAAGAAAAGAGTAGGTTATGTTCCTGAAGAACAGCTTCTCTATAATTCGTTAACCTCTCGAGAGATCCTTGAATTCGTGGCATCAATTCGTGGTCTTGAGTATTTTCATACAAAAAACCGAGTGACCGAGATGGCGCGGGCACTTGATTTTACGAATCACTATGATAAACCAATTGTGACATTATCTCAAGGGAATAAACAGAAAGCAATGCTTCTCATAGCAATGCTACATGCTCCTGATTTGCTGATACTAGATGAGCCTTTCTCTGGACTGGATGTCAGAACAACTCGTATAATGAAGGATGTTATTCGTATCCACACAGAAAATGGTGGATCAGTGTTACTCAGTACACACGTAATGGAGATGGCAGAGGGTCTCTGCAATCGTGTTGGCATCATCGATGAAGGTGTTTTGGTAGCAGAAGGAACTCTTGAGGAGCTTCGGGATCAAGCAGAATCTGAAGGAGCTACGTTGGAGAATGTATTTCTGAAACTGACAGGCGAAGAGGAGGAAGTCAGAGAGGGTGTTGATGCATTACGGGAGGCGTTGGACAAGTGAATTTTCGTGAGCGTTGGAAGATTGCAGGTACCATCGCTCAGGAAATTAGATTTTATGGAATGCTAGAAGCCAACCCTTCCAATCTTTCTAGAATCAAAGAGAAACCTGAACGTGTTGTTAACCAAATTAAAAGAAGTGCATCATGGAATGCAATCCTGACAGGATTCGTCATCATTATGATTGGTGTTCTGATGGTGGTGTCAGTATTATTCCTTGGAATACCTGGTGAACGCGAACTGAATCTTGCAATATCACTTGGAATCTTCTTTGGTCTAGGTTTTGTAATAATATTCTTTGTGAATCTAACCTCCGCAACCGGATTCTTCAATGCAGGTGCTATGCTATTACCTTCTACATTGCCATTTAGCAGATCCGATCTGGAGGGACTGATGACCTTGGTCTTTGCACGAATATTCATAGCTCCCTTTATCCTGCTTCTGATTATTTTTCCTTCAATAACAGCTTTTGCTTTTGGGATTGTCACAGGATTATTTGCTCTTGGAGCATTGGCGACTACGTTGATTTTAGCTCTAGGTGCCTTAATCAGAGCGGCGGGATGGTTTCATCAAAAATCGCAGTCTGGTGACGAATCAGCATTTTCGGTCATCATTCGAGTTGGGGCAGGCATAGGAATGACTCTCGGTATTGTCATGGCTTACAGCGCTATGAATTTTATACCATATATTGTCGAATTCATCATCTCTGTTTCAACAGCTTTTAGTCCTGAAGTCTTGAGTATCTTTGCACTAATTTTTCCATTCTCCTTTGGATTCGTTGGGTCAATGCTGACATATGGTCTTGTATTCTCTCTCCCAACAAGCATTATTGCTATTGCTGCATCAATCATCTATGTTATTTTAGGTGTACGAAGTTATCGGTCAAGTGGTCGAATACTGCGTTCTCTGGCACTAGGTGGTGTGCCTATGGTAGTAGCATCCACCATAAGGCCAATCGATCTGCATATCTCTTCATCAATTCCTGCCCTCATTAGAAAAGATATTCGAGTCGCAACTCGGAGTCTTGGTTCAATCATGCTCCTTGTTTTTCCATTTCTCATGATCTTTGTCATCGTTCCTACTTTATTCATCGGATACACTGAGTCCACCGTTATACGGAGTTTTTCGGTTTTAATGGTGGTGGGATATGCTACAGTGTTTGCAGGACTCTCAATGATGGGGCTACTTGGACTTGATACACAAGGAGCGTCCGTGTATGAAGGATTGCCGCTTCAAACAAAACAGGTTCTTAACTCGAAGATAACAATATTCGCCATTTCTTATGTGGGCACATTATTGATTGTTTTCGTATTACTCCTCTCTAGTCGCCTAATATCACCATTACTTCTGTTCATACCACTGTTTCAACTACCTTGTGCGTATTCGATTGGTGGAGCTGTGGGTGGTGCAATTTATAGGATGCGTGGCGGGGGTCGAGTGACTTCAGTAAATCTAGTAGGGGATCAGGCAGTATCATTCATAGCTCTGATAGTAAGTGCAATCGTTGGCTCTCTACCCTTGATTGGTTATTCTGTTATCTTATTACAAACTGGGAGTCATT
>JBHLPA010000215.1:0-4921 GCA_048939935.1 Promethearchaeota archaeon
GTCCAACAATAACTGAATAGATTAATGAGTGTTTCAGGAAGATGAAGCACTTTTCTTTGATATTCAAGTTACCTCTCCGTTTGATGAAAAAAATTACTAAGATTGGAAAGAAGATAACTGCAAATTGTTTGTATAGTGTAGCAACAGCCATCAATGCAACTGCCAACTTTTCCTTCTCGATCAATGCAAGATAGAAGGACAGTGTAACGAAGAAGACATATGGAGTAGGATTCAACCACATGAATGCTCCATAGAAGAGGGTGAATGGATTCAACATATAGAGTATCATGGCGAATCTAGATCGGATTGTATCATCAGTCAGTTTGAGAGCGATCTTGTAGATGATAATTCCAGTAGCAGCGTTGAATGTGAAGAGAATCAGTCCAGGCAACCATGAGGGAATGGACCCAAACATGCCAACAGTATAGATCCAAAGGGGAGGATACAAATAGGCAGCCATATCTGCAGAATAAGGCCAGACACCTTCCCACAGGCGGGGTATCCATGAGAGATAGAAGTACTGATAGTCATTGTATAGCTCTATGTGGATTAAGTCCCAGAAGATGGCTGGTAGATTAAGACTGTATGTTGAAAGAGTGAAGACTCGTATGAGAAAGAAGATTGACTGAACACCTAATGCCGCAAGAAACCAACGTTTCCATCCTGTGTACAATGATGTGAAACCAACAATCGCGATAAATGCTCCACTAAATGCTACAATGAATGTTGGGTAGTAACTGATTGGAAGGATATAGTAGTAGTACTCCCAGAAAACTGTCGTATTGCCCGCATTAGCAAAGACCAGATAGAGGTTGAGACTATCACTGAGTGTCGTTTCGAATGAATTTTTGCTACCATCAGTCACACCAATCAATGCACCAGTTTCATTGAGAGGCGTACCGTTTAGATAATCATTGTACTGTGAAGGAAGTAGTAGGTAGGCGGATGAGCCATTCGCATTGATTTGATCAGGACCTATGATTTCAATTCCAAAGTTGTAGCCAACAGTGTTTGGCAGGTGTAGATTCTGCACAGATGTACTATAAGGGTCAATATATGCAGGGAAACCGCTGCGAGTCGTTCCGGGAGAGGCAAGGTGCAGCATGAGGCCTGTGGATGCAATGAGTAATGAAATCAGGATGACGACTTTCTTGACGCCTACCCATTCAATTTGCTTCATAGTCCCTCCATTTTCGAATATCAAATCTGCGATATTACCCTTGAGGTACAATTTTCCCACGATTGCGTAAATCAAGGATTAATATGGTTCAACATGTGTTTAAGAGAACACAGGAACAAAGATACCACAGTTCCCAATACAACAAATCTTGAGGAGATAGTTGTGGATTTTGGAGCCCATTACATAGTTGGGGCCATAGCGCTTCTAATGTTTGTATCAGGGCTCAATGCGGTCTCAGTTTATGGTTGGAGTAACTATGAGGTGCCAGACGATCTGAATACAGGCCCTTATGTTGACAGACTAGTGTATAAGGTGATAGATAATCAGGATCAGAGGATAGTCGCAATCCAAGCCGGCGAGATAGAGATGGACACAACATTCTTGGGACGAAGGTATTTAGACTCACTTGGCTTTGAAGACCCTGACATATCCATCTTCAGTGCTCTGAGGAACGGCTATGGTCACATTACCATAAACTGCGCAAAGTATCCGTTGAACATCAGCGCTTTCCGAAGAGCCTTTGCTTATGCTTTTGATAAGACAAGAGTCACAGCGGAGATCATGGACGGCTTTTCACAGGAACATGACTCCCTCGTACCTTATGTTAGTGGATGGTGTATCGAAGATGATATGCCATACCATTACTACACAGCACAGGTTGCTACTGGTGCAGCAATGTTGGATGACGCAGGCTTTACTATCGATCCTGATACAGGATTCAGACTTACGCCGGATGGAACGGCGTTCGATGTGGTGATTGAGTACGCCTCGTCATCACCAGAGATTGCGGGTGGAACAGCTCAGATTGGTGTTGATGCACTCAGGGCTTTGAATGTAAACGCTAAAACACAAGCAGCAGATTTCAATGAATACATCACCAGATGTGGATGTCATAATGTCTATGATATGGTCTTCTATTCAGTAGATTTCTATGGCAATGACGTGGACTGGCTTGCATACGAATACTGGAGTGACTACGCGGATGTGCCATACCAGAATCCGACCAACTTCAGGAACGCAACTTATGACAGCTGGAGAAACCAGCTCCTCCATGGTACAACCTATGAGGAGGTCCATGAGGCTGCCACACAGATGCAGTTGATTCTGCAGTACAACGTACCAAGACTTGTTGTGTACGAGAACACCTACATGCAGGCATATCGGAATGACCAGTTCATTGGTCATGTTCCGGATCTTGTAAGATACATCACTGGTCCGTGGACTATGAGGAATATCAGAAAAGCCAATGGCGACATAGGTGGAATTGTAACTATTGCAATACCTTCGGCAATAAATACACTAAATCCATTCATGGGATATTCTGATGTCTGGATTGATGGACTGGATAGCCTATATTCCTCCTTGTATAGACTTGACCCTATGCAACATCCGATTGGGGATTTAGCAACAAATTGCACTCTCGAAACTCATGATGATAATCAAGCAATTCCAGCTGGACACACACGATTCACGATTAGTATGATTCAAAATGCTACTTGGACAGACGGACAGCCCCTCACCGCAGAAGATGTGGCAAATACTTTTTCGTATATACTTGAAAGTGGAAACTTTGGAAATCCGTTAGCAAATCAATTGTCCGACTTGTATGCAGTATATACCCCAGGACCATACCAAGTAGTCTTTGAATTCATCTCTGAATCGTATTGGCATTTCAATAATTTTGCCTACGTGAAGATACTTCCAAAACATATCTTCGGAGAACAGAAAGAGATTGCATTTGATGAGTGGAATAATTGGAACCCTGTTTTCAATCATCAGGACCCACTTATCACATGTGGTCCCTTTGTGTTCACAGATTATGAAGATGGAGAAAATTACACACTTAGCAAGAATCCGAACTATCAATGGCTACCAGATAAGTCAATTGTAGAAGAACCGACAACCAGCAGTCCGGAGGACCCTCTTGTTGTAGATGCTCCTCTAGTATCAGCTACAACCATTGCAATTTCAATTGCTTCTGGTGAGATAATTCTAGCAGTTTCAGTCATGGCATATCGAGATTATCAAAGAATCAAACGACAAATGAAATTGGCGGAGGAAGAAGAGAACCGGGACTGGTTTGCTGAGATTTTTGGAAATTGATTTCGTAAAACTTGCGCCAAACACTAATCCTATTCTATATAGTATCAGGTTAATTCCATCGATAAGTAAAAGGATGGAATAAGGGTGAGGATGTACAAAGCACTAGTTTTGATGATCATCATTCCAATGATGACAACCTCAGTGATTGCGACTGATTCTAAGATTGAAATGACTACCAACAGTAATTATTCAATTACACAGTCACCTACTGATCTTTCAGGAGTGACTGTGGGTATATTCAACCTCAGTTATTACGATCCAAGAGTGAATAACAGCTACACTGCACTCATCAACATGTTTGAGTGGATGAATGCAACAGTGAGGTTCTTCAACGCCACTCACATCATAAATGGATCGCTTTTTGCGTGTGAAGTTTTCGTCATGCCTGAAGGTCTTGGACCAATTCTCGAACACAAACTAACTGATGATGGATTGCAGGCAATTCGGGACTTTGTATCAGCTGGTGGTTCATACATTGGAGTTAGAGGAAGTGCAGCTATGTGTGTTCAATACTCATACTTTGAGGGAATATGGACTGAGTTTGACCTTGCAATGATAAACGGCACGTCCTATGAGGTGGAAGATCTCGGTCATACTACGATAACAAATGTTACAATCAATCGAGGATGTACAGGACCAGACCTCTCTGACATGCCAGAGAGAATGGAGGTTCTCTTTAAGACAGGACGATACATCCTTCCAAACGAGGGACAGGATCTCATCTATATCGCGAACTATACTCACAGTAATCTTCCTGCAATGGTAGCGTCGTATTATGGACAAGGCACCATCTTCATCTCGAGTCCACATTTTGAATACGAGGAAAATAATGACCGTGATGGAACAGACTATTTAGATGAGTATGATGATTCAGACTCAGAATGGCCTTTCATGCTGAGAATCACTCAATGGTTAATCGGCTCAACACCCACTGTCTGCAACATAACCGAGTGGCCAATTCCTCCAACCTCACCAGTTCCTATGAGTCGCCCGATGGATGTCATCCTATTAGCTGGTGGAGTCGGGATAGTGGTCATCATATTGGCTGTGATTGTAGTCAAGAAGAAGTAGTTTTTCAATCGAACTAGGAGTTCTTCATGAGCATCTTAGCCATGACAGTGAACGTGTCATCTACACCCTTGTTTAACTTGACAGAGGTTTCCATGTAGTCAGCAAGGAACTTCTTTGCGAATTCCTCCCCTTCTTCACGGGAAACCTTTCGCTCCTTGTCAAGATCGGTCTTGTTAGCCACAACAAGTGTCTTTATTCCTTTCAGCTGGGAGTCCACCTCTTTCTTCCACGCCCACAATTCCTCTAGACTCTTGGGGCGTGTCACATCGTACATGTAAATGACCCCACGAGATCCACGATAATATCCAGCACGAACATGGCCAAGGAAGTCTTGTGAACCCAAGTCCCATATCTGAAGCTTGACCCTATTATTCTCAATGTCCATACTCTTCACAGAGAAGTCAGCTCCCAGTGTAGGTGCATAATATTCCCTGAACTTGCCCGTAGTATATCGAATAATGATTGATGTCTTTCCTACGGCAGATGAACCTACGGTCACTATTTTGTACAGATAAGATGGACTCATTCCACACGACCAGCTCTGCGGTGTACGAGAGAGTAGTTCAA
>JBHLPA010000005.1:0-19788 GCA_048939935.1 Promethearchaeota archaeon
TCATCACTTCGTGCAGCATGGATTATGGACCCAGAAGGCAATCCAGTCGAGATTGTGTCTCGACTGACCACAGAATGAGAGTCGTAAGTAATTGAACGAAGTCCACCTCCTCACATTGTCACCTACCAATTGGTTTCGGCATCAAGGGTGGTGAGAGAGAGGAAATTGAAAACGAGTCACCAAAGAGCAGGCTGGTCCTGTGATCTGTAGGCGTGAGTTCTTCGGACATCATCGTAGCCATAAATAAAGACCCCCAGAGCTCCAATCATTGAGATTGCAGCCCTTGGTATTGTAGGTGGTTTCTTCTCAGTGGTTCCAGAGATTATTGAAGAGGTCGAAAAGTTGAAGGCAGGTAGATAGAGATAATGCCTTTATCTTCCTCATTTTTGTTCAATGCCTAGGTCCCTAGCTCTGCATCCTTTGGTTAACGTTCTTGTTGATTCTCACAATTGCGGTAAGATAGACCTTAATGAAACCTTTATCTCAAAGATGGTCCTTTGGCCTGAGTCGAGGTTTTGTTATGCGTGCACAATTGTTCGGACTGATTCATAAAGGGATTCGACACATATTGAATTCCAGAGTGCTTCAATTAAGCCAGCTAGATTTTCGTGTAGTGGCAGATGTCAAATCTCAAAGTGAAGAGGTCAAGAAGTCTTTTGAGGTACTACATGTTCATGCCGCAGCAGAAGAGGAGTTTGTGTTTCCGCATATTAAGAAAAAAGACCCAGACCTGTTTGAACGATTGATTCGTGACCACCAGACATTTACTCCAATAATGGATTCGCTTGAACAGCAGGTGAAGGCTCTTATTGTTGATGAGGAACGAACAATGAAGGGATATGAAGTTACGCAAGCCTTCAATGACTTCGTTGCCAAATACTCTGCACATATGATGGTCGAAGAAGGGATGGCAATGCCAATTCTCTGGGAGGTCCTAAAAGATAATCAGATCATGGAGATAATCGGGAAAATGTCAATGAAGCCAGCTCCTGAAGTTTCTCAGTATTTTCTGCTATATCTGGTTCAAGCAACTAGTCCCATGGAACGTATTGGGATACTATCCGGAATGAAATCCTTCATGTCAACAGATATGTTTCAAGGAGCAATGCAGACTGCCCAGAAGGCGCTTTCTACCGAAGAGTGGGATGCACTTCGACAAGCCCTAGAATAGCGGACTATCTGAATGCTGGTTGGTGGACATCAAGGCTGTACCTATTTACGGGTTTGAAGACTTGGAAATTTGTTGCGAATCACTACTAGTGCACCAATTATGGGGAAGACTGGCAGAGGGATTGCCAAAACACTGGCTACTGCGTCCAATTGATATGAGAATACACCAAGCAGCAGAAACACATGTACACACAAAACCAAGCTAATTAGCTGCAGAACTCTCTTTCTGGATATTGCTTTCCGTGCAAAACCAAACAAACCAATTATGATTAAGACGTTGAGAACCAAGGTCAGTATGTTTAGTAAGGCTTCTGAGGTCGGAGGTTTAAGGAAGAATTTGCTGTACGGTCCAACTAGTGTACTGCCATACTCATAGAATACTGTCAGTAACACAGTGATCAAACTGTAGCGCATAAAAGAAGCATCAGGAAAGCTCTGACTTGAGATTTGAAACGTATGTGGTAAGAGCAAGGCTCCTATTAGGAGAATAAACAAGAACCTCTGAACGCTCTTCGTTTTCTGTACCGAATTCTCTGACATGACACTAACTCCTCACCTCATAGACTCAATTAGGCAAAGGGTGTTTTGTTTACGGCCATTCTCCTATTTGACCGTAAAGATCCTCGGAAACGATTGAACCAAGAGATTACACCAACAAACGATATTATTGCAATGCAGAAGTCGTATGACCGTTCCGTTTTCAGACCATTTTGGACCATGGTCATGAAATCCTGTAGATTTTTCATAGCCCAAAAGAATTTTATCCTCGCAAGCCCTTAGCATTTAACCACTATCTTTAGGATGGTATTTGTGATGGAAGCAGAAGCAAGAAAACCATTGATTACGAGCAGGCAGATGGGCTTAGCCGCAGCCTTTGGTGCAGCAGCATTCGCCTTTCGAGCGCTCGGAATCGCAATTCCTATGGTACCACCTCTTGTGATAGGTCCCGGAGCTCTCATGCCTTGTTTGGCGGGGATGGCTGGAGGTCCTATTGTTGGTATCATTGTTGGAATAGCAAGAGGTATTCCTTCAGGTCTTCCGCAGGTAGACCTGATATTGCAACCTGTGAAGGGAATATATTGGGCGTTTTTCTACAAGTACCTGATATTGCGAATAGAAGACGTCAAGAAACGGTGGGTCATTTTCTGGATAGTGACGTGGCTTTTACAGTTCTTTATTGAAGCACCATTATTCATCTTTGCGAATTCATTGTTAGGATTCTATCCATTCTATCCAACCTATCCGATCGTCTTCGGATGGTACTACACCCTTTATGGAATTTTCCAGATTGTGATATTCAGCGCGGTGATTGCAGCGTTACCTGATATATTCGGTTGGAAGGAGGGAAAGGCTCCATGGTAGAAGAAGGAAAGAAGACACAATATTGGTGCATTCTTCTGATTATCATATTTGCACTAATGGTAGTCATCACATACTTCGTGAGTGGAGGCTTTGCCAACCTCGGTACGAGAGTCCTACGACCAATACTGGATGCCATATTCGGTGCAGGCAGTGATGTCAACCTCATCGTTCAAGGAGTAATCTCAGTCATCGTAGTGATTGTCCTCGTTGTCTGCCTTTGGTTTGGTAGAAAGAAGGAATGGCTCTAAAAACGTGATAAGATTGTGTGCTAGCAACCACTAGCACACCACTTCTTTTTTTTTGGATTTGAGCGGAATAGTTCGTCAAATCAGCTGATTAAAATAGATGAACCATCCATCATAGTCTTCAAAAACATTCAGAGATGTTTGAATGGTGGAAACATCAGACTCACCTATAAAAGTCGAGGACGTGAGCTGGAGATATACTGGCACAGAAGAACAGGTCTTGAAAGATATTAATGTGCAAGTCGATAAGGGTGAAATAGTCCTTCTAACTGGCAGAAATGGAGCTGGAAAGACTACCTTTTGTAACCTGTTAAATGGCTTAATTCCACACTTCTATGTGGGGGACCTCGAGGGAAAAGTCACTGTTGCTGGTATTGACACACAGAAGTCCTTTGTGGGATATCTTGCAACACGGGTTGGTCTATTATTCCAAGATCCAGCAAGTCAGTTGATATCCGGTTCTGTAGAGGACGAGGTCGCCTTTGCTCTTGAAAACATAGCATTGCCTCTTGATGAGATTGAAGAAAGAACAGATTCTTCCCTTGATTATGTAGGATTGTTAGAATACAAGGATAGACCTCCTTTTGCACTATCTGGAGGGCAACAACAAGCTGTCGCTCTAGCATGCATTATCGCCCTGAATCCGGAGATCTATGTTCTGGACGAGCCTACATCCAATCTTGATCCATATGGCACGCTTCAGATTTTCGATCTTCTCGACAAGATTGCCGCTGAACAGAAGAGAACCTTCGTGGTTGTTGAACACAAGCTTGAGGAGTTAATAGACACAGCTGATAGGGTCATTGTCTTAGATGATGGCAAGATCATAGCAAATGGTACACCTCGAGAAATCCTTGGTGAGAAGGCGGAGTTACTCAGTGAAATGGGGTTATGGCCACCACAGATGGCTCTACTTGCCTACCACCTGAGAAGTCTTGGTGTGATGGAAGATGGTGATGTACCTCTGACTCTTGATGAGGGTATTGAAACAATCTCCAAGTTACTTGAGCAACGAGGTCATAAGAAGAACGCAGGAGCTGCCATTTCCACCTCTAAATATGTGCCTCGCTCTGGCGAACCTTTGATATCAGTCAGAGGTCTGAGATTTACCTATCCCACAGGGGCAGAAGCAATAAAGGGCATTGACCTTGATGTGTTCGATAACGAGTTCCTCGCAATCCTGGGTCAGAATGGGTCAGGTAAAACTACGCTTGTGAAACACTTCAATGGTCTCCTGAAACCTACTGAAGGAACTATTCTCGTTTCAGGAAAGGATACAAACACTACTCCAACGTATGAGCTGATTAGTGATGTTGGATACGTCTTTCAAAATCCTGACCAACAGCTCTTTTCAAAGAGAGTCTATGAAGAATTGGCTTTTGGTCTGCAAAATGCTGGTCTTTCCAAGGAGGATATTGATGCAAGAATAAAAGATGTTGCCAAAAAGATGAACATTGAAGATCTACTTGAGGAGAGGCCCTATTCTCTCAGTAAGGGTGACAGGCAGAGGGTTGTGATTTCTTGCATTCTTGCTCTCGACCCAAAGGTCATCATTGTTGATGAACCCACAACTGGCCAAGACCCTCACAAACGTCGCGAAATCATGGACCTGATGAAAGAGCTTCACACACAGGGGAAGACCATAGTGGTCATCACACATGATATGAACCTTGCTGCAGAGTATGCTGAGAGATGTGTCATCATGCACGATGGAAGGATTCTACTAGATGGAGGGCCTAAAGATGTATTCGTGGAAATTGAAAAACTAGCCCAAACTCACTTGAAACCTCCCAGCATCACACAGCTGTTCCTGAAGCTGAGTGAAACCTACGATGTACCACGGGACATCCTGACCACAGAAGAGGCAGTCGAATATCTTAGAGATACTTTAGGGAGTGGGTGATGAAAGATGGCATTAGAATATGTTCCCGGTGATAGTATCTTACACAGAATGGACGCGCGGACAAAGGTTCTAATCTTCCTGTGCCTTGTGATTCTGACTGTTGTGATATTTGATCCATTCATCATAGGTCTGATGATGATAATTGTTCTTGTTACTTATCACACTTCAGGGATTCCAAGGGATAAGTTGATGGGTGTGTTAAAGCCCTCTTCTCCTGCCTTCATCCTGTTCTTGGTTGTCAACTATCTGACCGTGCCTCCTTTGCCTACTGATCATGTGTACTTCTATTTGATTCCTGGTACGATTTTTGGGCCTGTCACGCTTCGGACAACGCTCATCGGAACTTCAAGTGGATTGAGATTTCTCTTCTTCATTGTCACTACAAGGTTAATCACATTAGTTACACCCGTTTCAGACCTGCTTGTAGCTCTTGTCAAGTTCCGACTCCCAGTGGAGGCAGCAGTTTCACTTGGTATCGCCTTTGCATCAGTTCCTCTGATGGTAAACCAGTTTCGGACTGTCATTGAGGCTCAAAAATCTCGTGGGGCTAAGTTTGAAATTCGAAATCCAATAAGGAAGATGCGGGCATATGTACCGATTATAGTACCAAGTATCTACTTAACGGTGCTAAGAGGAATCGATATATCGAGGACAATTGAGTCCAAAGCATTCACATATAACCCATCGAAACGGACCTTCAAGAAACAGCTGGTTTTGAAGCGACTTGACTATGCAGCAATCTTTCTCGCTTTTCTAGCGGTAGTCTTCCTGACATTCATGAGGTATCGGTACGGCTGGCTCAACTACCCCTTCACCTATGACTGGTTGGTCACTTATGTTTCGCCCATCGTAGGGCCGTTCATAAGCTGGATAGTGAATGCGATTATTGCCTTCTTTGTAGCACTATGGGGGCTGATTCAAGGCGCCTTCGCTTGGCTTGTTGGAATCTTCACAGGAGCCTAAATCAAGACAGAAACAGGGAAGTCTGTATTAGAATAAGATGGTGGCATCAGACTTGAATAATGATGTGAATACATCTACTATCGGGATCATACGAGTTGTAACCACAGATGACATAGACTATCTTGAAACCCATGCAAGACTGATCTCTGAGCATATCCAGAGTTCGAAACTCAAATTCGTAACTGAGTGCATCCGAGGGTTCCCTGATGGTATACCAAACATGGCAGAAGAAAGGAGGGCGGTTCCATTCGTGAGGGAAACAGGCATGCATCTTGTGCAGGAGGCGAAGGTCGACTCTTTATTGGTGAGCTGTGCTGCTGATCCCGGAGTGTTGGAATTAAAACAAGAGGTGAGAGTTCCTGTCATAGGAGCAGGTTCAGCATCAGCATTCTTCTCACTTATGCTTGGTACACGAATATGTGTACTGGGTATCGAGGAGAAGCCGCCGGATATTGTACAGGAGATTCTTGGGGAGTCTCTTGTTGGATATATTAAACCAAAAGGAGTAAGAACCACTTACGATGTCGAGAAACACCGTAACGAGTATATTGAACTATCAAATAGCATGGTACTTGAAAAGAAGGCGGATGTTGTCTTACTCGCCTGTACTGGTATGTCCACTGCCCGACTGGCTCCTGACCTAGAAAAGGCTCTTGGAGTTCCAGTGGTCGATCCAGTCATCACATCGGGAATTGTGGCATACTATGCTGCGAGAGGAAATGCAATCAGGAGTGAAAAGGAATGACAGCTATGAAACAAGTACTTGAAGTGTTAGACCTACTTGACGATTCAAATGTGAATGGGAATGACATAAAGAACTACCTACAGGAGTATGGGATCACTGAATGCGACGTCGTTCCCCTAGTTGGAGAGAAGGGTAAAACAGATGTTATCAAGATGCTAATCCATGGCACAGACGGCAAATCAAAAGGAGGCAAATCGCCCACTCTAGGTATTGTTGGTCAGCTCGGAGGTATCGGTGCTAGACCTGAAGTTCGGGGGATGGTTTCGGATGCTGATGGTGCCATTGTTGCAGTTGCAGCAGCTGCCAAGATTGCTCAATCAACACAACGTGGCGACACTATTCCCGGTGATGTTCTCCTGACTACTCACATCTCTCCAGATGCGCCTATACTTCCTCATGAACCGGTTCCGTTTATGATATCGCCTGTTCCGATAATGGATGTGTTACGTGAGTGTGTTGATTCAAGAATGGATGCCTTAATCTCCGTCGATGCCACAAAGGGGAACAGGGTCATCAAAAAGGCAGGATTTGCCATCACAGCGACGGTCAAGAACGGATGGTTGTTAAGGGTGAGCGATGACTTCATCAATATCTACGAGTGGGTCACCGGTGAGGTGGCTTCTGTTGCACCAATCACAATGCAAGACATTACTCCATACGGAAACGATGTGTATCACATCAACTCTATAATGCAACCTTGGGTCATGACGGAAGCACCGGTCCTTGGTTTAGCCACCACAGCTTCAGTCCCAGTCCCTGGTAGTGGAGCTGGGACAAACTATCCACTGGCACTGGAGTCAGCAACGAGATTTTGTATTGAAGTGGCAAGAAACTACTCTATCGGTAAATGTAAGTTTTACAATGAGAAAGAATATGACATCTTGCTTAAACGATATGGTGATATGGGTCCCTTGTTGAGAAAGATGTGACCTCCCTATCACCCAAAAGGAGTCTAAAATACATGCAAGACGCAGTTGATGACATGCCATTTGTCGCTATGGTGACAATAGGGCAGTCTCCTAGAGTGGATGTGACCTCAGATATAGCTGACATTTTGGGACCAGATGTCAGGACAATTGAATGTGGCGCTCTTGATGGGTTAACAAGTACGGAAATCAGTGAGATGAAACCGTCACCTGAAGAGCATCTCCTAGTGAGCCGCCTCAGAGATGGAAGTGAGGTCAGGATCAGCCATGAAAAAGTGGTCAGTCTTGTGAATAACTGCATTTCCAAAGTGCAGGAACAGGCTGATATCGTTGTCTTATTGTGCACTGGTGAGTTCAAGGAATTGCGTGCAGATAAACTCCTTATCATGCCTTCAGACCTTTTATTCCGAGTTGTACAAAGCATACTCCCTCAAGGTGTAGTGGGCATTCTTGTTCCCTCTCCACTCCAGTTTGATGATATGATGACCAAATGGAAGCGAGAGGGTCTTGAGATTGTTTTAGAATCGTTGTCACCTTATCAGGAAACAGATGAGGCTCAAATCAAAGCGGTTGCTTCCCGATTTACTCAGGCGAATGCAGATCTTTTGGTCCTGGACTGTATAGGATATAGTGCTAAACTAAGTCGGACACTGAAGGAGTTGACAGGTCTTCCAGTTATCTTGGCAAGAACCCTTGTTGCCCGGGTTGTCAGAGAGATGCTATAGGACAAACCTGCTCCGTACAGCTGGAGTGGCCAGATAACAGATGATGATAAAGCATGCTGCCGCACCTACTCCCCTTCCAAATGGGTTGTCTAATACCTGAAGTGCGGCAAAGGGATTGATGACTACTATTAGGAGTGTCACAATGAACATGATACATGCTCCCCACAATGCCCACAACTTCAATCGAACTAGTTCCCTCCCGACCTTTATCATTAAGATACCACCTCCAAGGAAGAGGACAGCAGCAAGGAGTGAAATCAATAATGTTGCAGGATTTAAAGCTCCAAAAAGCCAGGATATCCCCTCTACAAAGTAAAAAATGCCGCTGAAGACCATGACTATTGAAATCCCCTCGATACCTAGGGGCAACACCACATTCGAATTTTCCAGCATACCTTCTATGCCTAACACCTCCACGATAGCATGACAATACATGCCTTGTTGTTCAGATCATGAGCATACTCAATACCTGAACGGCCCTCTGCATACATCACATAGTTTTCTAATGAATTTATCTTTCTTAAGAAAGGTAGTCGATAGCAGCACCTGCATAGACCTTCGTGGCAGTGATAATGTCATCAACACGGACCTTTTCATCCAGCCCATGGATGCCTTCTATGATGGCTGGACCATAATGAACGGTGTCTATGTTTCGCAGTCTGAAGTGTCTGGCATCGCTTGAAGCCCATTGTACAAAGATATCCGGGTCTTTTCCGAGGGCGTCTTTGACATTGGCTTTTGTAATTTGAACGATTGGAGCGGTTGGTGAAGTATAGTTGGGATCAATGCTGGTGGCAACCTCCAGCTTGACTGTGCTTCCAAACTCCAAAAGCAGCCCCTCTAACTTGGCGGTAACCTCACTCGCAGTGAGTCCAATTGGCAGTCTTATATCAAACTCCATCTCGCACTCACTAGGTACCATATTGACTTTCTCCCCTCCCTTAATTATGCCAATATTCAACGTGGGAGAACTTAGAATAATTCCAATTCCTTCTGAACCAATGAGCTTCTCTACTAGAGGCTTTGAAGACTCAATTACCTCAACTATATCCTCTGGCTGTTTTATTTTAGTGTTAGTGATTTCCATCATCTTGTTCATGACTTTGCATGCTTTCAGTATTGCACTATCTCCTCTGTAGGGAGATAGACTTCCATGGATGGGAGTCCCTTCAACTTTGATCTTTCCCCAGTATGCACCCTTTTGGCCAATGTCAATGAGTGGCACATCAGTAGGTTCCGCGATAATGCATGCATCAGGCTTTACCAATCCTTCATCAAGTATCCACCCCGTCCCATAGATGCCCATTGTTTCTTCGTCAGGTACAAGGGTCAGAATCACCTCACCACTTAGCGAGTCTTCCACTTTGGTGAGTAATCTAAGTGCGCTGATTATCCCTGCTACACCCCCCTTCATGTCACTTGCACCTCTCCCGTGGAGAAAACCATCCTCAATTTTACCTGAGAACGGTGGAAAGCTCCATCTGTCGACACTTCCTGGTGGTACCACATCCATATGACCATTCAGGACGAGTTTCTTTCCAGTGTCATCTCCTAGGCTGCAGATGAGGTTGATACGCCCCTTCTCTGGCTCGTGGACATCGCAGGAGAGCCCATAACCAGAGAGGTAGTTTGATATGAAATCTGCAATTTCCTGCATGTCTCCAGGTGGATTCACACTGGGAATTTTGATCAAATCACTTGCAAGATTGAGAATTTCTTCTTTTTCCTGATCTACCTGTTTCCAGATACTATTCTTCTCATTCATATATACAATCACCCTTCTTCATACTAAGAATCGATATGCGAGCTACAAGTAGCAAATTTCTTCGGCCCGACCTTCAAGAGATCAACTTCAGTTCTATGAATATTGTTGAAACTATTATTTCTCGCGATGAAGTTCAGAAGTGTCGTTACACTTAAAGAGAGCTTATTAGGAAAATTTAATCATGGTGTCTCGACGGAGTATCGTTATCGTTCTAGGACTGATGGGGTGCTCATTACTTGGAGTAGGTGTTGCTGAAACAGCATGGGGGCTTCTTTTTCCACCAACTGGCGATTTCATCTACGATGTGGTCACTCCAGTTCTGATGGTCATATTCGGAATACTCCTCCTTTTAATAACAAACAGAATACACCTAGACGTCGAAAGTGAATAATTCTTATTGTATTGATAAACTCAGACTGATTCTCCTACTTCATCTTTTAACTCATCCATCACTGGAAACTCCACTTCATGGTAATGAAACTGAAAGTGAGGTCTCTCTCTCTAAGGAAACCCCCATCTAACCAGAGTGAACATTATGATGATGATGAACAGGATGATCGAAGGCATATCCGCGACTGAGATGGCGTTTGAGAATGTCAGTGGCCAGAAGAAGATTCAAGAGATTATACAAACAATGACCAACACTGCGATCTAGAAGTTGTATGACCATTCCATGTTCACACCATCTCAGACCAAGAATTATACCCGCCCAGATTTTTGATGTATAGACGAATATCAACTTCGGCCCACGCTTTGAAGAACTGATATGAAAAGAAAAGAGAAATAGAACGGGTTGTGGGGCAGCTTAATGCTGCCCTCCCGTTTTTATACTAAGCAACCTAGAAATCGTGGGCTTTCAGGGTCTTTCGCCCATTTTTCTTGCAACGATCAGCTGCATGAGTCAAGGCTGCATTGACGGTCGCATTAACTGCATCATATGCATCGCTGCCAACCATCATACCATTATCCTTTGCGAAGTCTTGGATTGCTTTCTTCACATAGAAGGTATACTTAGGAGCTTTCGCTTTTTTCTTTGACATTATTTGTTACCTCTACGAGTACCCGTCACTCACCAGGAGAAATAACAAGTACTCTCCCCCAAGCGGCAGGTGAAAAATTAGTCATTTGACTAGTTAATAAGGATATGTCGTAGAAATGACTTCTAGCTAAGCTAGACGCCTTTTCGCATGAGTTACTGTGAAACATGTTTAGTTTGCCAAGTTATTTTCCGAACCACTGTAGTCCAATACATTTATATGTAAATGTAATAATGTACAGTTGGCGAATATAATAATGAGCGACGATTTAGAAAAAATTCGCAAAGAACTTGAAGAAGTGCGGCGGTTGAAAGAGGAATTACGCCGCGAAGTAGAAGATGTGCGCCGCGAGAAAGAGGATACTAATAGAGAGAGAGTGGAAGCACGCAGACGTAGAGCTGAGATTAGACGACCACCAAAGGCTCCGCAGCCACCAAGAACACCTCGTGTACCGAGAGTGCCCCGTGTGCCACGAGTGGCTAAGGTTGATTTAGACCTCGAAGGACTCACTGATTCGCTGGAGACCATGATGGATGGTCTTGGTGACCAGATTGAGATGAGTCTAAGGAGTGTTGAAGGTCTCAAGATACCTGGTATTCGAGTTTCCAAAAGCAGACGGACAAAAAGACGAAAAGAACAACGACGTGAGATTGAATCGATCCCTCCTGAGCGAGTAGCACAGATAGTTTCACCACTTGGTAGTGAGGAGCGCCTGAAGATTCTCGAATATCTCAAGACTGGCGGTAAGAGGTTTCAAGATATTGAGGAGTTCACAGGTAAGACAGGGAGTTCACTGACACATCACCTCAATCCACTGACTGATGCAGGCTATGTAGTCAAAGGTGAAGTCCGTGGAATGTACTATGTCACGGTGGAAGGAAGGTTGGCTTATCGACTTGCTCAATGGTTGACACACAGGGTTGAGCAGCAACGAGAACGTAGTGCTAATGGTGGTTCTGATGTTGACATTGAATTTGACGATACCGATCTAGAAACTGATGATCTGGAGCGAGCTGAAGAACATCTCGAGGCTCTGTCTGACCAGCTTGAAGATGCACAAGATGAGATTGAGGCACACCAAGATGAGATTGAGGACGCCAGAGAGGCACTCGAAGAACATCTTGAAGAAGAAGAGGAAGAGGAAGAAGATCTAGACGAATTGGACTGGGATGATTAGGGAGGTATTTTGAATGAAGAGAATAACACCTGATAGTAATGTAATGGTAACAACTCAAGAAACTGACATACTCTCTCATGAGAAAGCCTATGTTAGGATGAGCGCAGGCTGTGTGTGGACATACCTACTTCAGGATGGAGTCCGTGTCGGTGTTGCATTCGCTGGTCCCTCGAGATTTGCGGTGGATGCAATTGCAGAGACCGACATGGGTGCTATGGGTGAGTCCATAAGTGGTGAATTGGCTGGTGTACAGCTGTTTATTGGAGCCACTTCCTTGGAAAACATTTCAACAGCTGCAGGGAACTCTGACACTCAGGAACAAGGGTTCCATGATGCTGGCTCCTTTGTTCAGGCGATCGAGAAAACAATCAAGGATCACTTGAACGGTGACAACAAGAAGACAAAGATTGATGGCAAGAAGGACTCCAAGATATTCTTTGGAGTTGACACAAACGAGAAGAAATTGCTCATTGTCGTGAGTGAAGAGAAAGGACTCGTCTTTACCTATGGAAAGTCAGTCTTCGTAATTGGTGATGATAACCTCGTTTCTGTTTCAAAGTCTGGGATTGTGGTATCATCTAAAGAGGGTCGACAGCTTATCGTCGGAAAAGGCGGAATTGTAGGAATGGATAACTTCCTAGATATCGGTCCCCTCGTTACTAGGTCTGTCACAAGTGCTATGCGGGGCCTGAAGGGACTGAAATCATTAAAGTCCATGAAACACTCGTTTAGAGGCTTTCCATACGCTTGGGAGGACGTAGACGACTTCGACTGGGAGGACTGATGGAGAATGGATGAAATGCTAAACAACCTCCCGGAGGTAGAATCAAAGGTAGTCAACTATCTCTGGCATCTTTCATCCAAAGTTCTCCATAATTATGGTGACATTAGTCTTCATGACTAATTCACGAATTTTAGCAGAAAGCATGTTTCGGGCCCCTTTGTCTTTCGGGGGCCCCCCCTATTTTTGCATTTGTGTCTTGATTGCTCGAGGTCTTATTTGAAGCTCATATAGTGAATGATACTTTCCTTTTTGCTCCATCAATTCTCTATGTCTACCTGATTCGACAATCTTCCCATCCTCAAGGACGACAATCCTATCTGCGTTTACGATTGTTGAGAGTCTATGGGCAATGACTATTGAAGTTCTATTTTCAAGTAGGACCTTCATTCCCTTCTGGATTGCATATTCTGTATAGATGTCAACCGAACTTGTAGCTTCATCAAGAATCAGTATCTTTGGATTTGCGAGTAAAGCTCTAGCAAAGCTCACAAGTTGCCTTTCTCCCTCCGAGAGTCGACCACCTCTCTCCCCAACTTCAGTGTCTAACCCATTCTCAAGACCCTCAATTATCCTCGTTGCACCTATTGCATCGAGAGCTTCAATGATCTCTTCATCAGTTGCTTCAAGGCAACCATATCGTATATTGTCTTTCACAGTCCCCATGAACAAGAATGCATCTTGGAGTACAAGACCAATTCTCGAGTGCAATGAGTTCTGTGTGACCGTTCTAATATCGATATCATCAATCTCAATTGCCCCTCCTAGTACATCATAGAACCTGTTCAACAGATTCACGATTGTTGTCTTTCCTGCACCAGTATCTCCTACAATTGCAATTGTTTCTCCAGGCTGTATTTCCAGGTTGAAGTCTTTCAGGACAATGGTCCCTTCTACATATCCAAAGGTTACGTTGTTGAAATGAACATGCCCCTCGATCTCAGGCATCGCCTTTGCATCTGGAGCGTCCTGAACAGCTGATTCAGAGTCAAGTACTAAAAATACCCGTTCTCCACCAGCGAAAGCGCTCTGGACCGAGGTATAGAAGTTTGCTATGATAAGAATCGGACGGAAGAAGCTGGCACTGAACTGCGTGAACAAGACAATGGTACCGAGAGTAACTGCAGGAGTCAGTGCAGGATTAAGCATTAGCATCCCCCCAAAGAGGAGAATCACCGCTGTTCCAAGTCCTCCAATGAATCGAATCACAGGGAAGAACGATGCTTGCGCCTTTCCTGCATCAACATTTGACTGGTAATCAGCATCATTCAATTCTGAGAAAATCTCAGTACTGATTCGTTCTCTGGCAAAACTCTTGGTCACTTTAGCTCCTGAGATACTCTCAGCAAGATTTGAAGTGACATTTGATATTGTCTTTCGTGTTCTTCGATAGGCTTCACGTAGAAGTTTCCGGAAGTAAATCGTTGTGATGAGCAGTATGGGAACTATCGATAGTGAAACAAGAGCTAGACGCCAATCAGCGGAAAACATTGCTGCGCCAATTGCAAAGACAATGAAGATCTGAGCGAATGAGTTTATCAAATCTCCTCCTAGAAGCTCACTCATTCTATCAACATCGTTTGTCAGTCTAGAAATTATCCTTCCACTGGAAGAATGATCGTGGAATTCTTCGGACATTTCTTGGACATGAATGTAAAGCTCTTGCCTTATATCAAAGACTGCTCTTTGTCCCATGAGTGCCATGAGATATCCACTTCCATAGTTGCTAAACCAAGCAATGATCTGAAGCGAAACATACAGGAGTGCAGTATTCATTATCGCTTGGACGATTCCACTCGGGAAATCGACATCAATAGCGTGTCTCAACACGAATGGTGTCCACACTCCAAGCACTATGCTTATGGCAGTCAGTACAACCACAGCGGCAAACAACTTTCTATACGCAAAGAGATACCTGACCATTCGTGTGAGTAGCTCTGAATCACTAAACTCATAGGCCCTAGCATCGGGATCATCTGCAGTATCCAAAGATCTACTCATGACTGCTTCCTCCTTGGACATTTGAAGCAGCAGATTCCGAGGTCGTATCTGATGAGATACTTGCGGCTAACTCCATTTCTGTCAGTGTTTGGTCTATATTATAATATAATCCCTCTTCCGCCATGAGTTCATCATGAGACCCGATTTCAACTATCTCTCCACGTTCCATCATCACAATTAGATCTGCATTTCGTACTGTACTCAGACGATGGGTGATTACGAATGTAGTCCGGTTCTTCATTAGATTCTCTAGTGCTTTTTGAATCAACATTTCGGTCCTTGCATCAACAGAGCTGGTTGAATCATCAAGGATCAATATTTTTGGATCAGCAAGTAAGGCTCTCGCGATAGCAATTCTTTGTTTCTGCCCTCCACTGAGTGTAACACCACGCTCACCCACTTCCGAGTCGTATCCATCTTCGAGTGTGACAATGAAGTCATGGATCATAGCCGCTTTGGCAGCATCCATGACTTCTTCGATAGATGCTTCCGGACGCCCAAATGCGATATTGTCTCTCAGGGATGCTGAGAAAAGAAATGGGTCTTGGTGTACAATACCAATCCTTTTTCGCAAATCACTCAATGCATACAGTCGGACATCCACTCCATCGATACAAAGAGTACCCGGCGGTTGAACCTTGACCTTTTCGTCATCTGTCTCAATATGATCGTCAATAACCTTGTATTCCGAACCATCGATGCTGACTCGTCCATTATCACGGACACGATAGGTTACTCCATCATACAAAATCGTATAGTTATCATCTACATCATAGAATCTTGGGATTAGATTCACCAAACTGGTTTTGCCTGACCCAGTTCCACCCAGTAATGCAACTACTTGACCTGGTTTTACATGAAGTGAAACATCCCTTAGAATATGTTTCTCTCCTCTGTAGCTGAAATAGACATTATCAAAATCGACCGCCCCAGTAAATTCCGCCACCTCAACTGGCTCATCAGGATTCATGACTTCCTCCACTGCATCAAGTATGTAGAACGTCCGCTCTCCAGCAGCTGCTGCCCGTTGATACATGCCAACTCCCCAACTAAGAAAACGTGCTGGAAGCAGGAGCATTCCAACTAATGTGATGAATCCAACAAACTGACCTAATGTAAGAGCATTGTTTAGTATTGACACGCCTCCAACGTAGATCAGTCCACCGATAGCAAGCCCGAAGATTGCAGGGAGCATTGGTTGGTAGAGTGATTGTAACCTACTTGCCTCCACTCTTAGGTCAAGAAATCCTCGATTCTCCTTTTCTACTCTCTTCGCTTCCCTATTCTCCGAGGCATACGTCCTCACAACTTGATGACCAACAACATTCTCCGCGAGGACAGAACTCAGTACTCCATATTGATTTCGTGCGGCTCGGAAAACTGGCCTGACTTTTCGAGCGAATGAATAGATGAAGATGGCAATGACAGGAAGTAGGAGAAGCATAAAGTATGTGAGGTTAGGATTAACTGTCCACATCACTATGTAGGTCCCAATGAGTTGTATTGTACCAATGAAGATAACACGATAGCCCCAAAACAAGAACTCACGCATAGTGCTGACATCGGTTGTTGTCCGTGCTAATAGCTGCCCTGTTTCATTCTCATCATAGAATGCCAGGTCCTTTTCCATCAGACTTTGGTATAGCTCGTGGCGAAGAGTGTAGATGACCCATTGCGATGAAATAGCCGCCCCATATCTGCCAATCATGTCAAAGATGGCATATAGTATTCCTAGTCCAACATAGAGTGCTGTATATGGCACAAGTAAGTTGAGCTGGTCTCCAAGAAGTACCCCATCCACTATTTGAACCATTACAAGCGGTGTGAGAAGGTTGAACACAGTACCAATAGCAGCTGATGTAAGGAAACCAAAGAAGAGACCCTTGCGTCTCAAAGAATAGCCCATGAGTCGTCTGATATGACCCATTCAGTCAGCTCCACCTGTTTCAAAAATATCGTATATGATAAGAATTCCGTCGATGACTAGATAATTATTTCTGACAATGAGAGGCTAGTTTGCCACCTAGGGTACGACACTGCTCCAGAATCGAATCACTCGGGTAGTCTTTTGCCTTGATTGGATTACTCTCAATGAGATTTGCACCTGCCTCAGCCAGCTTGGCTGCGATCTCATCTGGTGCTTCACCACTCCACCCATATGATCCATATGCTGCGGCTGGGAGCCCATCTAGTTGTGGGAGTTCTGAAAGTATCCTCTTTAGCATGGGGAGGGTTCTCTTCATCCGGGTGGAGCTTCCCAAAGCGACACTGCAGACGTCATCAAAACCAGGAAACTCTTTTGCATCATAGACAACGCATTCCACTCCACTTGAACTTGCACCTTCACAAATCGCATCGGCCATAGCCTTTGTTCGACCTCTAGTGCTCTCATATACCACTGCTACTCTCATCTTGAATCATGCGCGAAGTGTGTAACTACAACAAAAGCATATCGAAAGGGGATGCATCGCCTCAACCGACCAGTGCGTAGATAAGGCGTGGATGATTTACAAATACTCACCCATGGCTGAAAATTCAATCTCGGTTAAGACACGACTCAAGGCGAAGAAGATATGTAATGTGTTAATTCGCTACTATGGACGTGAAGTGAGTGCTAGAAAATTGCCTCCACTTGATGAGTTGGTCATGACTATTCTAAGTCAACACACAAATGATGTCAATATGTTCCGCGCCTACGAGTCACTCAAGGAACGATACAGTACTTGGGAAGAAGTGATAGGGGCACCTCAAGAAGAGGTTGCTATGTTCATCCGCTCATCAGGGATGTATAATCTCAAGGCACAGCGAATTCAAGCTGCACTTAAGGGGATTAAAGAACGTGTTGGCAAACTTGATCTGTCACATCTTGAGACTATGGATTTGCAGGAGGCTAAGAAGTGGTTGACCTCTCTTCATGGGGTTGGTCCGAAGACTGCGGCGATAGTCCTGCTCTTCTCATTTGGACGTCCCGTGTTACCAGTTGACACTCATGTCTGGAGGGTCACTAAACGTTTGGGATTGATTGGTGAGAAGGTTTCCCGTGAGAGAGCCCATGTCCTCTTGGAGGAACTCATGCCAGAAAGCTGTATTCCCTCCTTGAACAAGAATCTGGTTCGTCATGGTAGGGAGGTCTGTAGGGCACAAAATCCACAGTGTGATGAGTGTTTTCTCAGTCATCTCTGCAATTACTACAACAATCTCAAATGAAGACTTAAACGCTCAAACAAGCGTTTCAACTGTGGTCACTAACAATACCTTCAAATGCCTCTAGGTTTTGATAGATTGCTGTCTATATAAAACCGTGGAGTTTCAACCTTTGGACTTTCCCCTCTTGATAATTGGTGCGGCCCTTGTGCTTGCATATATTGGTGCACATATACTCAAGAGGTTAGGTATCCCTCAGACGCTTGGATTCATGCTTGCTGGTATTTTTCTCGGCCTCACAAGTCTCTTGACAGAGCAGGGTATTCATGAGTTGCAGTTTTTTGTTGCATTAGCCTTGGGACTAATCGGTTACAATATTGGTCATGAACTGAGTAATCCCAACCTAACAGGAGCGAGGATACGAAAGCTTGCTCTTATTGTTATAGTAGAAGCTACAGCTGCTTTCGCAGTTGTATCCTTTCTGACATTCATGATCCTTTCATCAGTTGGCTTTTCACATGCTTTTGCAACAGCAATCCTCTTTGGTGCTGTTGCAAGTGCGACAGCCCCTGCCGCAACAGCTGATGTTGTCTGGGAATGTGAATGCGAAGGGCCTGTGACCTCTTCACTCATGTTTGTTCTTGCTGCTGATGATATTGCTGCAGTTATACTTACTAACTCGACCATTGCTTTTGCATTATGGGTCTATGTTCCTGATTCAATATCACTCGCATCAGTGATGGTTGAACCCATAATTGGTATCTTTGGATCTGTATTCTTTGGTATTGTTTTCGGTCTGGTTTTCCTCTATCCTGTGAACAAGGAAGGAGACAGAGGAAAATTGCTTGAGCTTGAGATTGGGATGGTAATCCTATTAATTGGGTTCATTGAAGCCCTCAACTGGTATCTTGGATTACAAGGATTCCTGATTCAAGTCAGCGATATTTTCGCTGCCATGGTCTTTGGATACGTTGTTCGATCACGAATTGACTCAGACAAAGAAGAGGTTCCTGAACTGCTTGAACGAGTCATGGCTCCTATTGTGATGATCTTCTTTGTCATGGTGGGAGCTAGAATGGCACAGCTCCTCACAACCTCTGAATCCCTTCTTCTGATTGCAATAACTGCAGCTCTTTATCTGGGTGGTAGGACGATTGCAAAGTATCTAGGAGCTTCAATAGGAGGCCGAATCGTCCATGAGGTTTCTGAAGTACAGAAATATCTGGGCGGATGCTTACTGTGCCAGGCTGGTGTAGCTCTAGGTCTGTCTTTCATCATCGAAGAAACCTTTGTTGCATTAGGTGGTGATGCAGAGATAATGGGGATGTTAATCCTAGGTGTTGTCGCTATATCTACCATGATTCTAGAAATGATTGGGCCGATGGCGGTCAAGATGAGTTTGAAAGCTGCTGGTGAATTGCCCGCAGATGAGGACGCTTTTGATCCTCATGAACTTTCACTGGGTCATATTGCAGACAATGCTTCTAAATGTTCAACATCGGATGATGAGAACTCAAATTCAGATGACGAAGTAAGGGATTGAATCCGTCACATTAACAAAGACTTCCTCCCAAATCTGGATTTATGAAAGATGATACTTGCATTCGTCATGAACCCTGGCGGATTCTCTGCCGGATAGTGAAACAAGAAGGAACATGTGCAGCTGGTCATAAGGTTGGAGACGAGGTCCTCTTTACAGAGGATGAGGTAAAGGGGAAGATCTGCATAAGCGCATGGTACTCAATGTTACCAAAGGTTTACGCCATGATGTACAACGCAAGATGTCCATGGCTGAAAGACCAATGTGTTGCAACTCATGCATGTCCTGATGGATTTAATCCGGT
>JBHLPA010000216.1:0-4876 GCA_048939935.1 Promethearchaeota archaeon
GAGAACCTGCCCCAAGTGTGGTAGAGCAAATCAACCTACTCGTAAGTATTGTATAAGGTGTGGAGGAAGTCTATTAGCAGTAGAAAAGAAACCTCAGACAGTTTCAGAGCCTTCCGTAAAAGTAGACCCTCAGACTTCAGAAACTCCTGCGCCAACTCCTTCGAAAAGTGAGGCAAGAGTCACCACAGATGATGAGTGGGTTAAACCAAGTCAGGTTTCTAGAGACAGAGTACGAAGTGCTGGTGGTGTTACAAAACCAAAATCGGAAATGGAGAAAGCGATGGAAGCCTTCGCAAGAGCCGATGAAGTTGGCATCGAGGAAGAGGGGGAGGGTATCATCGAAACAAGAATGCTCAGAGCTAGTGAGGTTCAAGAGCTCATGGGTGAAGTTGCAGCCCAACCTCAGATGAATGCTGCACCATCAAGTACGCCCACTCCTGCGACACCACCACCTGCAACCCCAACTCCACCTCCCTCTGGACCACCTGGTGGTGCGCCTACAACACCAGCTACACCACCAGGCGTAGCTCCTGGAGCCCCTGCAACTCCAGCAACACCTCCTTCTGGTCCTGTACAGGAAAAAGTGACCACACCAAAATCAAAACCTGTAGCACCCCCTCCAATGCCAGAGGCAAGGACGGAGATACCAAGACCAGCACCAGCTCCCTCAAAACCAGCTGCCAAATCGGTCCCAGCGTCTATTCCCCAGATTGAATCTATCATATCATCTCTACCGGATCCAGCATACCGACAGGACCCACAAATTATTGGAATTGTCAATGATCTAAAGAACCAGTATACTGAGCTCGCACAGTTCATCTCTGACTTAGATACAGTACGTACACGACTTGAGTCTGAGGTGCAAGACTACTGGAATATTGCAGAAGTAAAGAGGATTCAATTTGAGAGCCTCGAGGAGCAATTGCGCCTAGCCAAACAAGAATGGAATGACACAACAAAGGTCTATCAACAAGCCGAGAAACGAATGAAGAATGAGGTATCATCTCGAGAGAAGAGAATAAAGGATATTGAGAAACGAATCGAGAAGACAGAGAGTCAGATTGAGAAACGTGTGAAGGATTTGGATAAAGAGAAAGAAAAACAAGGTTAAAAACAAGAAGTCAGTGAATACGTAAAATATCTGAAGAAGACTCTCAAGGATTTGCGATAGCAATGGTCCAGATTAGATTTGGCGGTCTCAGTGGGGATGACTGCAATAAAGTCGCCCGTCTTACCATAACTTCTAGAAAAGACACTCCTCTAGGGTCTGGTAAGAGTGTGGACGAGCTTGCAAAGAGTATTGAGAATATAGTAAGTGATGATGCCTATCAGATACTAACGGCACACGATGGGAGCAATTTAGTAGGTTGGATGTACTATTATGTTGGGTTCCCACTTATGACCTTCATAAATGGCTATTACCCTGTCGTTGCAGAAAAGCCAAATTCCGAAGAGATTGCACTTGCTTTGATTGAAGCTTCAAAGAGGGATTTCGTGAAGAATGGTCACACTCGTTTGGAGATAGAAATAGTATTTCCAACTGAAGCACATCGATCATACTCAAGTAAGCTAGTCGAGTGGTACAAGAAATGCGATTTCCAGTTTGCTGCTGAAGAGATTCACATGAAATCTAATCTCAATTCAATTGAATTACCGAAACTTGATTTGCCTAAGGGATACATGCTGAGGAGATTCTCAGAAGTGTCTTTCGAGATGATAGAGGCTCCAGCCTTTCGTACTTTAAAGGACAGCAAGGAGGGGCTCTTTCTCTCGATGAGAAAACCAGAGCAGGATGTGACAATTCACTATTTCTTTGACAAATCTAAGCCCTATATTGAAGATGCTTCATTGCTTCTTGAAAAAGAGAGAGAAATTATTGGATTTGTAATCACACGTGTGGGAGATGATGGTGAGCCAGACATAGGACCAGTCGGCCTTGTACCTGAAGCCAGAGGAAAGGGACTTGCTAGCTTCTTGCTTGTTGAGGTATTGAAGAGTCTGAAAGATGGTGGCTCAACCAGCGCATATCTTGACACAACACTGACCAATGATCCAGCTCAGAAACTCTACAGAAGATATGGTTTCAAGGATGTATACTATAAGCAGTTCTACTACTGGTCTCCTTGATTCCTAGCAATCTTGAGTTATTCCATTCAGAAGATTAAGAGCAATGAAACAATACTACCTCACAAATTCCAAGTTCTTAATAGTCACGAAACCCTTGGATAGTAGGGTGACTATCTTGAATAGAAAGCTGTCAATATTTCTAATCTTAGCTTTGTTTGCAAGTCCAGTACTTGCAGTTTTTGTTAACAATACAGGGACCATGACATACTCTCTAGTTGAGAGAAACATTGTTTCTAACGCCGTGAGTCCCTTTCCTAGAGGGCCAACTGTCAATATGGTGACTGAAGATTCAGCAGTAATCTTCTGGCGAACCGAAGGTCTAACAAACGCCACAGTGAGATATGGACTCAACACATCGATTGCTGAAATTGAAACAAACACCACACTCGATACAGACCATTATGTGAGTCTTAGTGGACTTGACATTGACTCGCAATATTACTATCAAGTTGCTTCGAATGGGATCCAAAGTCCGATTTACAGCTTTCTTACAGCCCCGGCTGAAGGGCACCCATTCAAGATGATTATTATAGGAGACAATCGGCCTGGATCCACCATAGAACAGCCAGCTGAATTCGCTCAACTCGCAGAGATGATAATAGCAGAACAACCCCACATTGTCATCATGACTGGTGACTTTGTTATGGAAGTGATTGACAACGACGCAGATAATCTGTTGATGTGGGATCACTTTACTAACATCAGCGACCGCATTGGTCATTATGCCCCAATCTATGCTGTACTTGGTAATCACGATACTGGGGCAAAGACGGGTTCGTTGAAGCTGCAGTATTTCTTCGACGCATTTGTACAATATGCTGAACCGTCCCCCTACTTCTCATTTGATTACGCTGGCGTACACTTCACTATGTTAACATCTGAGGAGCAGGGCAATGAAGGGTTGATAGTTGGAGCTCAGCGAACATGGCTCGAGAATGACCTAGCAACAACAAGTAAGGAGATGAAATTCGTTGTTGTCCATCGACCGCTATATCCTATAGCTCACATTGACGATTCGTATAAGGATCTTCCAGAGGAGGAGAGAAACTCCATTCAAGCACTCTATGAACAAAACAATATCACACTATTGATTACAGGACATGACCACTGTTTCAATAGACTTACCTTCAATGGGATTACACAAATCATATCTGGGGGCGGTGGAGCTCCTATCTATGACCATCCTACATGGGGTGGGGGATTCTACCACTATGTAAGAACACAAGTGAGCAGTAATTTCGTCAACATTTCAACCATCAAACTGGATGGTGCAGTTGCTCACAATTATCAACTGCCTTACTCTGGACCAATTGAGATAGAGCATCGAATCATCCCAACTGGAAGTACAAAGCAAGTGGGAACAATGCCGGTCATTCTGTTCAGTGAGGTCCCAGAGGAGAAGTTCTTCTCGTGGGACTCGGGTGAGAACCAAACTGAGTTGACGGGACTACCGAATGCAAATGGCGAACACACACTGGATGTCTATGCAAAGAATACTGATGATGTCTGGAGTCATGTACAATATACCTTCATAGCGACTGGAGCTACTGCAACTACGCCATCTGGAGGTGGACCCATTGATCCATTACTACTCTTTGGTGGAATTGCTGTTGCAGGAGTGGTTGTTGTGGTTGCAATCATCGTTTGGCTCAAACGTAAATGATAAGATATGATTCCAGGGAGGGTCTTTTGACCCTCCTCCATGGATCATGAAAGAATGAATATAACTCAGTCCCTTCAGCATTGGAAACTTTCATCGAAATTTCTAGCTAGACTTTGGAAAGCAAATCAAAATCGAGAAGAGGCATGAAAACCAGTTTGTCGTGCAGACCACAATGTAACTCAAAGTTTGTTCACATCTTATATTCAAACAATCCATGCTCATACTCGTGATTTAAAATGAAAAAATCTGTAACTTCAATCACAACACGATTAAATCTACTAACAGTAAGTGGAAGTTTATTCCTTGTTGGTGGAGTTCAATGGTTTCTTGGAATCCTTGCTGCAGAGTCATGGTATGATGGCTATAGCAGCCGCATTGACTATGTGAGTGAACTTGGAATAGGACCAACTGCACTAATCTACAATCTCTCTGTCTTCCTACTCGGTGTGTTCATGGTAGTTGGTGCGTTTTTCTTGTACAAGTCTTCAGAGAAAAGACTCCTTCCAAGCCTTCTGACAATCTCAGGTATTGGAGCTATGGGCGTGGGTGTCTTTCCGGGGTACATGCAACCCATGCATAGCATTGCCACCATGTTAGCAATCATGTTTGGTGCATTCTCAGCCATGGCATCGTATACTCATCAGAACAAACCGATGTCAATCGTATCATTAGTTCTTGGTTTCATGTCATTGGTCTTGTCAATACTCTTCATCCCCTATCTTGGATTGCCCACAGGTTCAACAGTAACCTTCTTGGGAATGGCGAAGGGATCGCTTGAAAGATGGGCAATCAATCCAATCCTAGCATGGATTATTGGCTTCGGTGGTTACCTGATGGGTAAAGACACCAAGGTTTGATTTTGTAATCAAAGAAAGAGAGTACGAAGAGGGATTCCTCCCTCTTCGGAAACTAGAGTGTATACTAGATACAGCGGTGTATGACCTCGGGTCCGACTTCCTCGAACTCCTTCTTGGACACCCACATCTTCTGGAATGTCTTCAGTGAGCCGAGAATGCTTCCACCAATCCAGACAGAGTACTGCCTCTCTGGAGGAGCAATGATTCGGACCTCGATGTTCTCTGGGAC
>JBHLPA010000217.1:0-4866 GCA_048939935.1 Promethearchaeota archaeon
GCTCGATGAGTCCCTTATCAATTGCTTCAAGCACGAGTGTGCAGCCGTGTGCCTCTGAGATACCGAATGTTGCCACAGCTTGAGCCATGTGAACAGGACGAGCACAGTGTCTAGTTTCGATTTCTTCGAGGAGTTGTTCGAGGTACCGGTAGCGTCGTGGGAAATCCTTGTCCTCTACTGCCTTGTAGAACTTGATTAGCTTACCATCCATTGTTTCATCATAGATGTAGTCAAGTATCTCTGCAATCCTTGAGTCCAATGCCCCAGATGGTCTACTTTCAGTATAGAAATCATCCAAGTAGGTTGCAACTTGTTGAGCAAATGATTCCATCTTCCTATTGTGACCAATGGAAGCAGACTTGATGGTGATAAACGCACAGATGAGATTCTCAGTCTGCACAGCTCTGATGATGTCAGAGATGGGAATGACCTGCATTTTCTGTTCTTCCAACATCTCAAACTCTTCCCTGAAGTGCGTGACTGCCGAGATGAATGCAGCAACAATTCCTTCCTCAAAACCACCCTTAACAATTCGAGAATAGATTGGTATGCCACTGTTCTTGTGCATGACAATAACGCCAATGATGTTGTCCGCGTCGTCAAAGCGATTTTTGTTTACGATGTCAATCTCAAGCTGACGTTTCTTTCTTACTGAACGAACACGCATCACGCCGACGAGAATCATGAATCCTACAAAGAAAGTCCCTCCACCAAATATGAAGGGAGTTGCGCGAACAAGCGGGTCATTCTCTTTCAGGAATGATTGAACATAGAACCCTCCAGGTACCACATAGTTATCCTTGTTGACTTTGATTTCTAGGGTGTATTGAGATGTTGGAAGGAACAATTGTATTCTGTGGATGGCATAGTAAACGCCGGGTGTAGTAGTATTTTCCATTTGAATAAACTCACCTGCACCAGGAGTTCCAACAGGAACAAGTCTAAAGTACACAAATGCACCGGTTATTGGACTCCCAGAGTGAGCCTCAGTCAGTCTGGCGGTGATATTGAACTCTTGACCTTCTGTAACAACAAGGCTCGATAATATTTCGACATTGACTACTATAGATGTAACATTCAGACGGAAGTAAACTGCACTACTTACATAATCTTCAAGGTGCGCGGTTATCGTGAAAAGCCACGAGCCAACATGCAGAGGAGTTATCGTAAGTTCATATCCATTCTCTGTTTCATCTGCATCCCAAGTAAAGCCAATGGTTGGATTGCCCTGTACATCAATTACAGCTGAAGAGATATCCTCATTCAAATCCGTCCTCTCATAAAACAAGGTCATTTGATATTCCTCTGAATAAATCATGGTACCTGAGGTGGCTCCACCTGCAATAAGAAGTCTAGTTGGGATTCGGGTTGCACCAAGTGTGAAGGTTGAATAGTCATTCTGATATCCGGCTTTGCTTGCTTTGAAAATGATGTCAAAAGTGCCCACATCTTCAGGAGTAATTGTCAGATTGTAATACCCATTACCGAGATCCTCCACTGCAGAGAAACTAACTCCACCGGGAGGATTTTGTATCATCACTGTAGCATTCTCTATCCCTGCTGAGTCCTCGTCCTGATATAGCACATACACAGTAAATGTCTGGTCAAGTGAGATAGATGTACTTGTATTGAGAACAGTTAAGGTTGTAGCAATCGCAGTGGAAGTCAATGTGAATATGACAAACTGTGTCTGATGATTTGTCAGGTTAGCTTGAACAAGTATAGTGAAAGTGTCAGCTGCTTGCGGAGTGAGTAGGATCGAGTAGAGACCAGCTGATTCATCTACTGCAGGCTCCCATGTCAGTATCGAATCTGACACAACATTCTCTATGGATACATCTGCACCGGTCAATCCATGTCCAGTCCCATTTGTATAGCTGATGAAGAGGTTGTAGTCTTTTCCAAAGCTTATCAGGTCTGCAGTGCCATTAAGACAGTTGATATTTGTCGAGATATCTTGAACGACGAGGAAGAATGCATCTGAGGCACTCTGGTGATAGGGTTTGGAGGCAGCAATTGTAATTAGATAAGTACCAGATGATGTAGAACTGAACTCAACTGAGTAATCACCAAGTCCAATCTCGGCATATCCCCAACTCAATGCGCTAGTATTTCCTCCCGAGTAGGTAATATTGATGATTGCATTCTCAATCCCAGTTCCATTTGCCAGTTTAAATCGAAAAGTAGTGTTGAACACATCAGTGAGGCCAATCTTCTCACTCCCTGATCCTGGGATATCAAGAACTGTGTCAACATCATTCACAACAAGAACAAAGACTGTTGTTGCGTTCTCTGCATTAGCGATACTTGCAACGAATCTGATTGTGAAGACTCCCGAAGCATGAGGGGTGACACTGGTTGTGTAGTTTCCAGGCTCACCTCCAATCTCAGTAACGGGAGTATATGCCAGACCAGTTTCTGGTGAAATACGGTCCACAACAACAGTAGCACCTGATAGAGGATCTCCATTACCTTCTCGATATGTCATATTGATGGCATATGACTCATCAAGATCGACCCTTGCAGAAATTTCCTCAATGATGGTCAATGAGCTTGTTGTTGGTGATACAATGAGAGTGAGTAAAAGTGTCTTTGACTCATGATTTGGCTTGCTGAAGGTTATGTTCAATAGATAAGTATCAGATGCTACAACGTTGGTATCCAAATCCATCAGATAGACACCGGGTGTGATGTCTTCTACAATACTCCAATAACCTACTGTCCAATTGACAACGACAGAAACATCGGTGTTATTTTCAACGCCAAGCCAAGTTTCTGTACTGTAGTCATATCCCTCATAGTTGAAAGTGAGAGAAACGATATCTCCATGTTGAGCGGCTGTCCAAGGAGCATTTGGTGAAGTCAATCTCGTTACCCGTATAGAATGGATTAGAATTTGACAGCTGACATCATCATAATAAGGTCGTGATGCATTAACAACAATGACGAAATCACCCGCACCTGTGATAGATGTGTCAAGATCAGCCTCCCACCAGTTCTGTACCGGATTAGCTACAAAGGGTATTGTACTACCAGACCAATTTGCAACAACAGATGCAGAGGCATCCAGAATATTCGCAGGAGTTTCCGCATCAATGTACCTCACAATCCCTTTAATCGTCAATCCAGCATCTGTGGTTATCTCGCTTGGCTCAGCAATAAGGTCCGCAGAATGCCAAAGTGCAAAATTAGCCCTATCATACGCCACCTCAGTCCCGTTGGTCCAATAGACCTCTACCCACCATTCCCCTGCAGGTGAAGAGGTGTTGAATATCATTGAACCACTATATATCTGACCTAAGACACCACCAGAAGGTAGTGTTATTGATTCCCAAATCTCATCAGATGGATTGTACCAAGTAACATTCACATTGGTCAATGATCCAAGAGTTTCAGCATCTGTCCCGATGGTGATGTCAGCACGGGTTTCATCATTGATTCTAAATAGTGGTGGGATTGCCTCACTCCAACCTCCATCAAATATCTGCGATTTGATTGACTTTGCATAATTCGGAGCGTCTAAATTGAATCTCCACCAACCCAAACGATCCATCAAGGAGGTCGGAATCTCGACCATGTTTGCAGAAATGCTACAGCTTGAAGTGACATCAGACAGAAACGGATCAAAGACAGTCACATTCTGCCAATCCGAGGGGAACCAAGCACGCGTTGTGAGGTTGATATAGCCGCCAATGAATCCGATGTAGGTATTGAAGGTTAATTCAGGACTAGCTCCTGTTTGTATAGTGTATTGAACACCCACTTTCGTATTGTCTGTCATCCAAGTTGAATTACTGAATCTGTGCGAACGAAGAACTGCTTCATATTCAAAGGATACGGTAGTGTTCGATGACACTTGGAGATTCACAGGATTTGTGGTCCAGAATCCAGTTGCGGGAATATAGGTGGACCCGACACCATTACTTCCCGTAATTGGAGTGCTTGTTCCTTCAACAGCCAGTTGGAGGTCCACTTGATCAAAACTTGGAGGCGTTGCGGCTGTAAATGATACATCGTCAAACCAAACCGTGATATATTCAGCGTTGGAAGACCCATCAGCTCCAGGAGTGTAGTCATAGTCTTCATCGGCATCCAACACAAAAGTGCTGTTAGTCTTGATTCCTATCATGAACGTCGTAGGATTCATGCTCGGTGTAAAGCTAATAGGTATCTCACCACTGTTGAACCATGAATTCCTCTCTGTCAGTTCGTACAAGCTTAGGCTATAGACTAAACGACCATCAATGATGACCTCGAGGTAAGCATTACCAGGAGGATTGGCGGGACCAGAGCCATTGATAGGCCCAAACTGGTAGAGATAGTCGAAACTGAGAAGGAAATCGGAAGTTGCAGGAGTAATGTCGATTGATTGATTCCAGTAAACAGAGGTTCCATTATAGTGGGTATACCAATGTTGTGGATTGTTTGTGAGTTTAGCTTTTGACTGGACAACAATATACTTACTTCCGGTATTTTCATATGTGACACTCTGAATGACTTCGGGATCAACTAAACCCGATGTACTTAGAGCACTCCATCCGTAGGGGTAGTAGTCTGTTGTTCCATTAGGATAGAAGGTTTCGCCTGAAGCTGTGCCTTCACTGAAAGACCCATTCAGCACGTACAACTTCTTCAAGTCTCTGACATCCAAATCCACTCTACTTCCTACCCAAGAGTGAGTATCATCAAGTGGTAGTGAATTCTCTGTGTTCGTTCCATCATCAGTTCTAGCAGCAAGTGTCCCGGAGGATGTGTAGCCCACATGTTCTATTGTTACAGGATCAAGGATTCCATCATTTGGACTAGCCTCCGAAGTGGTGAAGAAGTCGTCATTTTCTTGGTGCTTCTCATCGAATTGAACTAGAT